>NZ_RCOA01000061.1:0-1136 GCF_004307585.1 Pseudomonas sp. Sample_20
TCGATGATTTTGGCTACGACGCCAGCGCCGACGGTACGACCGCCTTCACGGATAGCGAAACGCAGACCGTCTTCCATCGCGATGGTTTTGATCAGGGTAACAGTCATCTGAATGTTGTCACCTGGCATTACCATTTCAACGCCTTCTGGCAGCTCGCAGTTACCAGTCACGTCAGTAGTACGGAAGTAGAACTGTGGACGGTAGCCTTTGAAGAACGGAGTGTGACGACCGCCTTCTTCCTTGCTCAGAACGTAAACTTCTGCGGTGAACTTGGTGTGCGGCTTGACCGAACCTGGCTTGACCAGAACCTGGCCACGCTCAACGTCGTCACGCTTGGTACCACGCAGCAGAACGCCGCAGTTCTCGCCAGCACGACCTTCGTCGAGCAGTTTGCGGAACATCTCAACACCGGTGCAGGTGGTGGTGGTGGTGTCACGCAGACCAACGATTTCCAGAGCGTCCTGAACGCGAACGATACCGCGCTCGATACGACCAGTCACAACAGTACCGCGACCCGAGATCGAGAACACGTCTTCGATTGGCATCAGGAATGGCTTGTCGATCATACGAACTGGTTCTGGGATGTAGGTATCCAGAGTTTCAACCAGTTTACGAACGGCAGTGGTGCCCATTTCGTTGTCGTCTTTGCCTTCCAGCGCCATACGAGCCGAACCGATGATGATCGGAGTGTCGTCGCCTGGGAAGTCGTAGGTCGACAGCAGGTCACGAACTTCCATCTCAACCAGTTCCAGCAGCTCAGCGTCGTCTACCAGGTCAGCCTTGTTCAGGAAAACCACGATGTACGGAACGCCTACCTGACGGGACAGCAGGATGTGCTCACGGGTTTGTGGCATCGGACCATCAGCGGCCGAGCAAACCAGGATCGCGCCGTCCATCTGGGCAGCACCGGTGATCATGTTCTTCACGTAGTCAGCGTGACCTGGGCAGTCAACGTGAGCGTAGTGACGAATAGTCGAGTTGTACTCAACGTGAGCGGTGTTGATGGTGATACCGCGAGCTTTTTCTTCTGGTGCGCTGTCGATCTTGTCGAATTCAACGACGGCCGAACCGAAAACTTCGGAGCAGACGCGAGTCAGAGCAGCAGTCAGAGTGGTTTTACCGTGGTCAACGTGACC
>NZ_RCOA01000077.1:0-1126 GCF_004307585.1 Pseudomonas sp. Sample_20
CCCAACTGCGCAAGAAGTTGCGCAGTTGGTCGTAATATTTCAGGGGTAAATTGCCCTGCAGCCCAAGCGGCGTAAGCCCTGCAGCCAAGTGCGCAAGAAGTTGCGCAGTACTGCGCAACTTCTTGCGCACTTTCTCCCGACTTTCCCGCTGAAAATCGCCCCGAATGATCACCGACTACCGTGGCGCCCCCGCCATCCGGGTACCGCGCAGAACCTGGCACGCTCCTTGATAACTCTCAGCCACCCACCGGGCGATTTCGCCTCCGGGCACCCTAACTTTATCCGCAAGGAGAGCACCCCATGGCAACACCAGCGTACATGTCGGTTACCGGCGAAAAACAAGGCCTGATCACTGCCGGCGCTTTCACCGCCGACTCCGTTGGCAACACCTACCAGGAAGGCCACGAAGACCAGGTCATGGTTCAGGCTTTCACCCACGACGTGATCATCCCGCGTGACCCACAATCCGGTCAGCCAACCGGTCAGCGCGTTCACAAGCCAGTTGTGATCACCAAGGTCTACGACAAGGCTTCGCCACTGCTGCAAGCAGCTCTGACTTCCGGCGAGCGCATGAGCGAAATCGTTATCCAGTGGTACCGCACTTCGGCTCAAGGCACCCAAGAGCACTACTACACCACCAAACTGGAAGACGCGATCATCGTCGCCATCAACAACAAAATGCACAACTGCCAGGATCCAGGCAACGCGCACTTCACCCACCTGGAAGAAGTGCAGTTCACCTACCGCAAAATCACCTGGACCCACGAAGTATCCGGTACTTCGGGTTCCGATGACTGGCGTGCTCCAGTCGTTTAATTACGGCTGACCGTTACACGCATCGGCCAGCTCTGCTGGTCGATGTTGTTTACGCCCCTCCAGAATTTCGCGTACGTTGAGCCGCTTTTTTGCGGTCGTCGACGGGCGCCGCTGTACAGCACGAGGAACAAGGGATGTTCGCGCCGGCCAATGAAACCCACTTTGCCCTGACCATCGAAGGGCTTTCCGCCGACTTTCAGGTGTTTACCCTCACCGGCCGGGAAGCCATCAGCCAGCCTTTTGTCTTCGAGGTGGAGCTGGTCAGTGAGCAGCCGTCGCTGGACCTCGAAACCCTGCTGCACAAACCGGC
>NZ_RCOA01000043.1:0-75150 GCF_004307585.1 Pseudomonas sp. Sample_20
GCCGACCGAGTTGTCTTGCGGGATACATCGACCTGAAAGACCGAGTTGATTATGGATTCAATACAAATCGTTCAAGTCGGTGAGCCTCTCCAATATTCCCCATTCAGTCCCCTCTCCCTCTGGGAGAGGGCTAGGGTGAGGGGCTTTTGCTTTTAGAGGTCGCCAAGGCCGTCGATCAACGCCTGATTCTGCTCCGGCGTACCCACCGATATCCGCAGGAACTGCGCAATCCGCTCCTGCTTGAAGTGCCGCACGATCACGCCCTGCTCGCGCAGCTTGGCCGCCAGGCCCGCCGCGTCATGCTGCGGGTGGCGAGCGAAGATGAAGTTGGCCGCCGACGGCAGCACTTCAAAGCCTTTAGCCTGCAATTGCGCCACCACCCACTCGCGGCTTTCGATCACCTGACGGCAGGTCTTGTCGAAATACTCGCGATCGGCAAAAGCCGCCGCCGCGCCGACAATCGCCAGACGATCCAGTGGATAGGAGTTGAAGCTGTTCTTGATCCGCTCCAGCGCTTCGATCAGGTCCGGATGCCCTACCGCCAGACCGACACGCAGGCCGGCCAGCGAGCGTGACTTGGACAGCGTCTGCGTCACCAGCAGATTCGGATAGCGGTCCACCAGACTGATCGCCGTCTCGCCGCCGAAGTCGATGTACGCCTCATCCACGACTACGACCGAATCAGGACTGGCCTTGAGGATTTGCTCGACCGCGTCCAGCGCTAGCAGGCATCCGGTCGGGGCGTTCGGGTTGGGGAAAATGATCCCGCCATTCGGTTTGGCGTAGTCGGCCGGGTTGATCTGGAACTGCGCATCCAGTGGCACCGCATCGAATTCAATCCCGTACAGACCGCAGTAGACCGGATAGAAGCTGTAGCTGATGTCCGGGAACAGCAGCGGCTGATCGTGTTGCAGCAAGCCGTGAAAGATGTGCGCGAGCACTTCGTCCGAACCGTTGCCGAGGAACACCTGACTGGTTTGCACTCCGTAATATTCGGCCACGGCGTTTTTCAGCAGATCACTGTTCGGGTCCGGATACAGGCGCAGGTTGTCGTTGAGCTCGGCTTGCATCGCCGCCAGTGCCTTCGGCGAGGGACCATACGGATTTTCGTTGGTATTGAGCTTGACCAGTTTGGTCAGCTTCGGCTGTTCGCCCGGCACGTAGGGCACCAGATCCTTGACGAACGGGCTCCAGAATTTACTCATCGCTCAGTTCCCCTGCCCTTTCAGAAAGTCTTGGTCTTTGATGCGGTATTCGGCGCTGCGCGCGTGGGCGCTCAGCGATTCACCACGGGCCAGTACCGATGCAGTTTTGCCCAGCTCGGAAGCGCCGGCCTCGGAGCAGAAGATGATCGACGAGCGCTTCTGGAAGTCGTAGACGCCCAGTGGCGAGGAGAAACGCGCGGTGCCGGAAGTCGGCAACACGTGGTTCGGACCGGCGCAGTAATCGCCCAACGCTTCGGAAGTGTGGCGGCCCATGAAGATCGCACCGGCGTGACGAATCTGCGGCAGCCAGGCTTGTGGATCAGCGACCGACAATTCCAGGTGTTCCGGGGCAATGCGGTTGGCGACTTCGATGGCTTGGGCCATGTCGCTCACCTGAATCAGCGCACCACGGCCATTGATCGAAGTTTCGATGATGGTCGCGCGGTCCATGGTCGGCAGCAGTTTGTCGATGCTCGCGGCGACCTTGTCGAGGAACTCGGCGTCGGGGCTGACCAGAATCGCTTGCGCGTCTTCGTCGTGCTCGGCCTGGGAGAACAGATCCATGGCGATCCAGTCCGGATCGGTCTGGCCGTCGCAGACCACAAGAATTTCCGAAGGGCCGGCAATCATGTCGATGCCGACCTGGCCGAACACATGACGCTTGGCCGTGGCCACATAGATATTGCCCGGGCCGACAACCTTGTCGACACGCGGCACGCTTTCGGTGCCATAAGCCAGTGCGGCAACCGCTTGCGCGCCGCCGATGGTGAACACGCGGTCGACACCGGCGATGCAGGCAGCGGCCAGCACCAGCTCGTTGATTTCACCGCGCGGGGTTGGCACGACCATGACCACTTCGGTCACGCCGGCCACCTTCGCCGGAATCGCGTTCATCAATACCGACGACGGATACGAAGCCTTGCCGCCCGGCACGTACAGGCCTGCGCGATCCAGCGGCGTGACCTTCTGGCCGAGCACCGTGCCGTCAGCTTCGGTGTAGCTCCAGGAATCCTGCTTCTGTTTTTCGTGATAGCTGCGCACCCGGGCGGCGGCTTTTTCCAAGGCCTCGCGTTGCGGCACAGTGATGCGGGTCAGGGCCAGTTCAAGGCGCTCGCGCGGCAGGATCAGGTCGGCCATCGAGGCGACTTCGAGGCCGTCGAACTTCTGGGTGAACTCGACCAGCGCCGCGTCACCGCGCTCGCGCACAGCCTTGATGATGTCCAGCACGCGCTGATTGACCGAGTCGTCAGACACACTTTCCCAGCTCAGCAGATGATCCAGATGATGCGCGAAATCCGGGTCAGCAGCGTTGAGTCGGCGAATTGCAGTGGTTGCGGTCATAGCGAGAGCCTCATAGGAATGGCAAATAACTCAGGCGCCCGAAACTAGCATTCGATCCGCTTGGGCACCTGAGAATTCTGGCTATGAGGCGGATAGACGGCGCGGCCTCGGGCCGCGCAGGTAGATCAGCCGCGGTGTCGCGATTCCACTGCGTTGCGCAGGGTGTCGATCAACGCCTGGATCCGGGCGTGCTGCATTTTCATTGAAGCCTTGTTGACGACCAGACGCGAGCTGATCGTGGCGATCAGTTCCTGGGGTTCCAGGCCGTTGGCGCGCAGGGTGTTGCCGGTGTCGACCACGTCGATGATCTTGTCGGCCAGCCCGATCAGCGGCGCCAGCTCCATCGAGCCGTACAGCTTGATGATGTCGACCTGACGGCCCTGCTCGGCGTAATAACGCTTGGCAACGTTGACGAACTTGGTCGCCACGCGCAGACGGCCCTTGGGCTCGGCCGCGCCGATCTTGCCGGCGGTCATCAGCTTGCACTGAGCGATCTGCAGGTCCAGCGGCTCGTACAGGCCCTGGCCGCTGTATTCCATCAGCACGTCCTTACCGGCGACGCCGAGGTCGGCCGCGCCATGCTCGACATAGGTCGGCACGTCGGTGGCACGCACGATCAGCAGACGCACGTCGTCCTGGGTCGTGGGAATGATCAGCTTGCGGCTCTTGTCCGGATTCTCGGTCGGCACGATGCCCGCTTCAGCGAGAAGCGGCAGGGTGTCGTCAAGGATGCGGCCCTTGGACAGTGCGATGGTCAACATGGGAAACGTCAGTCCTTATCAAGGTACTCATGCCCGGTCGCAATCGGCGCCGGACACACATCGAGGGTGCGCACACCCTTGACTCGAAACGAATTCAGTGGACACGTCCGTGTGTCCCGATGCAGCGATCAGCCCGGAACGCGACGGATCTTGGCACCCAGCATTTGCAGTTTTTCTTCGATGCACTCGTAACCACGGTCGATGTGGTAGATGCGGTCGATCAGCGTGTCGCCTTCGGCAACCAGCGCCGAGATCACCAGGCTGGCCGACGCGCGCAGGTCGGTAGCCATGACTGGCGCGCCCTTGAGCTTCTCGATACCGGTGACGATCGCGGTGTTGCCTTCAACCTGGATGTGCGCGCCCATGCGGTGCAGTTCGTACACGTGCATGAAACGGTTTTCGAAGATCGTCTCGATCACCGCACCAGTGCCTTCGGCAATGGCGTTGAGCGAGATGAACTGGGCCTGCATGTCGGTCGGGAACGCCGGGTACGGCGCGGTGCGCACGTTGACCGCTTTCGGGCGCTTGCCGTGCATGTTCAGCTCGATCCAGTCTTCACCGCAGGTGATTTCCGCGCCGGCTTCACGCAGCTTTTCCAGCACTGCTTCGAGAATGGTCGGATCGGTGTCCTTGACCTTGACGCGGCCACCGGTCACGGCAGCAGCGACCAGGTAGGTGCCGGTTTCGATACGGTCAGGCATGACCTTGTAGAAAGCCGAACCCAGGCGCTCGACGCCATCGATGGTGATGGTGTCGGTGCCGGCGCCGGAAACCTTGGCGCCCATGGCATTGAGGAAGTTCGCCAGGTCGACCACTTCAGGCTCGCGCGCGGCGTTCTGCAACACGCTGCGGCCCTTGGCCAGAGCAGCGGCCATCATGATGTTCTCGGTACCGGTCACGCTGACGGTGTCGAAGAAGAAGTGCGCGCCGCGCAAGCCACCTTCAGGTGCCTTGGCCTTGATGTAGCCGCCTTCGACGTCGATGACCGCGCCCATGGCTTCCAGACCGCGAATGTGCAGATCGACCGGACGCGAACCGATGGCGCAACCACCAGGCAGTGCGACTTCGGCTTCACCGAAACGCGCGACCATAGGACCCAGTACCAGAATCGACGCACGCATGGTTTTCACCAGTTCGTACGGGGCGATCAGGGTCTTGATGGTGCGCGGGTCGATTTCGACGCTGAGCTTCTCGTCGATCACCGGCTCGATGCCCATGCGCCCGAACAGCTCGATCATGGTGGTGATGTCGTGCAGGTGCGGCAGGTTGCCGACGGTGACCGGGCCATCGCACAGCAAGGTCGCGGCCAGAATCGGCAGGGCGGAGTTCTTCGCGCCGGAAATGCGGATCTCGCCATCAAGACGAGCGCCACCGGTAATAATCAATTTATCCATTAGTATCTCGACGCCCTAGGGCTCAGGTGCGCTCGGCCCAGGCCGCGCGGCTGAAAAATTTCATAGTGACCGCATGGATGCTGCCATCGGTGATCCATGGGTTCAAATGGGCATAGACCTGCTGCTGACGCTTCACCGGGCTCAACGCCGCCAGTTCATCGCTAATCACGTTCAGCTGGAAGTTGCAGCCTTCGCCTTCAACTTCTACCAGCGTTCCTGGCAGCTTTCCTTCAAGGAAGCTCTTCACTTCTACGGCCTGCATGCTCAACCTCAATCGGCGCCCTGTGCGCACGGGTCGGACATCATACAAAAAAGCCCCGCGCCTGCGAACCCCGCAACGCAGGACTCTGACGGGGGGCTTCTTTATAGATGATGGTTCAGGGTTGCGCCAACAACTCGGTCAATTCACTGACCTGAGCGATTTCACACATGTCGTCAGGCATCGCGCGAATGCTGACGGCCTTGCCGGCCGCCTGCGCATCACGCATGAAGCACAGCAGCAACGACAGGCCGACGCTGCTGGACTTCTGCACCGCCGAACAATCGATGACCAGCGCCGATGCCTTGCTCGACTTGATCAGCGCCTGCCCTTCCTTGCGCAGGTCGGGCCCGGTGCGGTAATCCAGCACGCCACTGAGCACCAGCTCGTCGACATCACTCATACGAACTGCCGCCTCACTCATTGCGCTGGCTTCGCGGCGGCTTTGTCGGTTTCCTGCTTGGCCTTGGCCACTTCACCGGCCCAGCCATCGATGGTCTTGTCCAGATCGTTGCCATTGCGTTGCATGGCGTCGGCGAACTGGTCACGGAACAGCTTGCCGATATTGATGCCGTTGATGATCACGTTGCGCAGTTTCCACTCGCCGCTGATCTTCTCAAGCGTGTATTGCACCGGATAGATCGCGCCGTTGCTGCCCTTGACGGTCATGTTGACGCTGGTGCGGTCGCCCGATTCGTCTTTGGCCGGGTCAACAGTGATGCCCTGGTTGTTGTATTCCAGCAAAGCGTTGCCGTAGAACTGGAACAGACCGCGCTTGAAGTTTTCCTGAAAGCGCTGCATCTGCTCAGGCGTGGCCTTGCGCGAATACTTCACGGTCATGATGCTTTTGGAGATGCCCTCGGCATCCACCACCGGACCGACAATGTTATTCAGCGCCGCATAGAAATCCTGCGGATCCTGCTTGTACTTCTCTTTGTTCGCCTGCAAGTCGGCAAGCATCCGGTTCGTGGTGTCCTGAATCAGGTCATGAGCCGATTGCCCCGGTGCAGCGTTAGCCATCAACGGCAGGGCCGCGAGCAACACCAACAGGCCACGTCGCAAGATAGAGATCATTCAAAAGCTCCTCATTTGGCGTCTTTGCTAACGGTATTGAGCAGGAATTTACCGATCAGGTCTTCCAGTACCAGTGACGACTGCGTGTCGTGGATGGTTCCACCGTCTTTCAACTGGGTGTCTTCACCGCCGACGCTGATACCGATGTATTTCTCGCCCAGCAGACCCGCGGTCAGGATAGACGCTGTGGAATCGACCGGCAGGTTGTCGACCTTTTTATCCACTTGCAGCGTGACCCGACCGGTGAAGCTGTCGCGATCCAGATCGATTGCGGTGACCTTGCCGATGGTCACACCGGCCATGGTCACTTTGGCTCTGACCGTCAGACCGGCGATATTGTCGAAATACGCATACAACTTGTAAGTGTCGGTGGACGAAGTCGGAGACAGGCCGCTGACGCGCAAGGCGAGCAGCAGTAAAGCCAGGATCCCTGCCAGCAGGAACAGGCCGACACCGATTTCCAGGGTGCGGTTTTGCATCAGAAATCTCCAAACATCAAAGCGGTCAGAATAAAGTCCAGGCCGAGCACTGCCAGCGAGGCAAATACCACGGTCTTGGTGGTGGCACGACTGATCCCCTCGGAAGTGGGCTCACAGTCATAGCCTTGGAATACGGCGATCCAGGTCACCACAAAGGCGAAAACGACACTTTTGATCACGCCATTGAGCACGTCACTGGTGAAGTTCACGCTGTTCTGCATGTTCGCCCAGTACGAGCCTTCATAAACGCCCAGCCAGTCGACTGCGACCCACGAACCGCCCCAGATGCCGACGACGCTGAAGATCATCGCCAGCACCGGCAGGGAAATGAAGCCGGCCCACAGGCGCGGGGCAATGATGTACTTGAGCGGATCGACACCGATCATTTCCAGGCTGGACAACTGCTCGGTGGATTTCATGTTGCCGATCTCGGCGGTCAACGCCGAACCGGCGCGCCCGGCAAACAGCAAGGCGGTGACCACCGGCCCCAGTTCACGCAGCAGCGTCAGGGCGACCATCTGCCCCACCGCCTGCTCTGAACCATAGCTGGAAAGAATGCTGAAGCCCTGTAGCGCCAGGACCATGCCGATGAAAATGCCGGAGACCACGATGATCACCAGCGACATGACGCCGACCGAATGCAGCTGCTTGACCAACAGGCCAAAACCACCGCTGATACCGCCACGGCCCAGCAGGGCGTGAAACAGGAACAGGGTCGCCCGACCAAACACCGCGACCGCGTCGATCGCCGATTCGCCGAACCGACGCACGCGTTCCATCAATGAAATTCTGCGCATCAACGCTTCCCCAGAAGATCTGCGCGGTAATCCGTCGCTGGAAAGTGATACGGCACCGGGCCATCGGGATCACCGGTCATGAACTGGCGGATACGCGGATCATCGGAATTCATCAGCTCATCCGGTGTGCCTCGGCCCAGCACCTGACCATCGCCCACTACATAGATGTAGTCGGCAATGCTCGCGGTTTCCGCCAGATCGTGCGAAACCACGATGCTGGTGATGCCCAGAGCATCGTTGAGCAGGCGGATCAGGCGCACCAGCACGCCCATGGCGATCGGGTCCTGGCCCACGAAGGGCTCGTCGTACATGAGAATCTGCGGATCGAGGGCAATCGCCCGGGCCAGCGCCACGCGGCGCTTCATGCCGCCGGACAGTTCGTCCGGCATCAGCTCGATGGCACCACGCAGGCCCACCGCCTGCAATTTGAGCAGGACGATGTCGCGGATCATGTCTTCCGGCAACTGGGTGTGGACCCGCAGCGGAAAGGCCACGTTCTCGAACACATCGAGGTCGGTGAACAGCGCACCGCTCTGAAACAGCACGCCCATGTGCTTGCGCGCATCGAACAGATCACTGCGCGACAGCGTCGGCAGGTTCTGCCCGTTGACCCAGACCTCGCCAGCGGACGGCCGCAACTGTGCGCCCATCAGGCGCAGCAGCGTGGTCTTGCCGCAGCCGGAAGGCCCCATGATGCCAGTGACCTTGCCGCGCGGGATGCGGATATCGACGTTATTGAAAATGCTCCGCGCACCGCGCTTGAAGGAGACTCCCTTCAGCTCGACCGCGTAGGCGTTATCGGCACTCATCTAAACTCCTTGCGATGCAGCCTCTCACTGGGATGCCAGACTTTCCTCGGAAACACCTGCATCCCGGGCAGGCCGAACTGGCGGCGAACTATATCACTGCAAAGGCTGAGCGCCCAAGCGAGAACCCGGCCAAGATCGCCGACTGAAGAGGGCCCGAGCGAGTTTCAGAGGGTTTTGGTAACCAGTAATGACAAAGCACGTCGAACTTGCGTGAGGCTTTGCCACATAACCGCTATAATCGCCGCCTTTTCATCGGCCCATACGATTCTGACATGAGCAAAACCCGCGACCTGATTCAATCGGCACAACGCACCATCCGCCTCGAAGTGGAAGCCGTCCAAGGCTTGATGGCCCATATCGACGCCGATTTCGTACGCGCCTGCGAGATGATTCTGGCCAGCAAGGGCCGCGTGGTCGTAGTGGGCATGGGCAAATCCGGGCATATCGGCAACAAGATCGCCGCCACCCTGGCCAGTACCGGCACCCCGGCGTTTTTCGTGCATCCGGCCGAAGCCAGCCATGGCGACATGGGCATGATCACCCGCGACGACGTGATTCTGGCCCTGTCGAACTCTGGCTCGACCAACGAAATCGTGACGCTGCTGCCATTGATCAAACGCCTCGGCATCCAGCTGATCAGCGTCACCGGTAATCCGCAGTCGCCATTGGCGAAGGCTGCGGAGGTCAATCTCAATGTGCATGTCGAGCACGAAGCCTGTCCGTTGAATCTGGCACCGACCTCTTCGACCACGGCCGCGCTGGTCATGGGCGACGCTCTGGCCGTGGCCTTGCTGGAAGCGCGCGGTTTCACTGCTGAAGATTTTGCCTTCTCGCATCCCGGCGGCGCCCTTGGCCGTCGCCTGCTGCTGAAAGTCGAAAACGTCATGCACGCCGGACAGGAGCTGCCGCAGGTACAACGCGGCACCCTGCTCAAAGACGCGCTGATGGAAATGACCCGCAAGGGTCTGGGCATGACCGCTATTATTGAAGCCGATGGCAAGCTCGCCGGGATCTTCACCGACGGTGATTTGCGCCGCACCCTGGATCGCGCCATCGACATCCGCAGCGCCACCATCGACCAGGTAATGACTGCACGCGGCAAGACCGCCCGGCCCGACATGCTCGCCGCCGAAGCCCTGAAAATCATGGAAGACCATCGAATCAACGCTCTGGTAGTCGTCGACGAGGAGGATCGCCCGATCGGCGCCTTCAACCTCTCCGATCTGCTGCGCGCAGGAGTCATGTAATGAGCAACGATCTGCTGCAACGCGGCAAAGCAATCAAACTGGCTGTGTTCGACGTCGACGGTGTGCTCACCGACGGGCGCCTGTACTTCCTTGAAGACGGCAGCGAGTTCAAGACCTTCAACACGCTCGACGGCCAGGGCATCAAGATGTTGATGAATGCCGGCGTGCAGACGGCGATCATAAGTGGTCGCAAGACCCCGGTGGTTGAGCGCCGCGCGAAGAACCTCGGCATCCCGCATCTGTTTCAGGGGCGCGAGGACAAACTGGTGGTACTCGACGGTCTGCTCGCGCAACTGGGCCTAAGCTATGAAGAAGTCGCCTATCTCGGTGACGATCTGCCAGACTTGCCGGTGATCCGCCGTGTAGGGCTGGGCATGGCGGTGGCCAACGCTGCCGATTTCGTCCGCGAAAACGCCCACGGCGTTACCCGCGCCCGTGGCGGCGAAGGTGCCGCCCGCGAATTCTGCGAATTGATCCTGCGCGCCCAGGGCCGCCTCGAAGCGGCCAACGCCGCGTACCTGTGAGCCTGACCATGTTTAGCAAAAAGTTTCGCAACTTCCTGCTGTTCGGCTGCATCGCGGCGATTTTCGCTGCGGTCGGCTATTGGAACATCAGCCCGGAACGCTTCCTCGACAAGCCACCGGTTTCGGCTGCCGAGAATCCGATCGACTGGTACGCGACCAACACGCATACCATTCAGTACCTGCCGGACGGCAAGGTGCAGTACGAGATGACTTCCGACAAGGCCGAGCACGTCAAGGCTACCGATGTCACCCTGGTGACCAAGCCTGATTTGAACATGTACCGCGGCACCGACTTCCCGTGGCACGTGACCAGTGAGCGCGGCGAGGTGAATTCCGGCGGTACCGAAGTGGAATTGATCGACTCGGTACGCGTACAGCGCACCGACGAGAAACAGCGCGGCACCCTGATCACCAGCACCCGCATGACCGTGTTCCCGCAGCAGGAATATGCGCAGACTGCGCAACCCGTTAGAATCGAGGGCGCTGGCGGTGTATCGACTGGCGTCGGAATGAAAGCGTACCTGAAGGACAGCAGGATACACCTGCAATCGAACGTAAGAGGACAGTATGAGGCTCGTTAAAACCCTCCCTATTTTGCTCAGTCTGGGCGCAGCACTGGGAAGCGCGAGCGCCTGGTCCCTGCCGAACGATCAGGAGCAGCCGATCCGCATTCAGGCCGACGACGCCCAACTGGACGACAAGAATGGCATCGCCACCTATAAAGGTGACGTGGTCATTACCCAGGGTTCGATGATCGTCAAAGGCAACACCGTGACCATGACTCGCGCGCCCAATGGCGACATCGACGTGGTGACCTCGGTCGGCAACCTGGCTTACTTCGAGCAGTTGCAGACCCAGGGCGACGCCAAACCGGTTCAAGGCTGGGGCGTGACCATTCAATATCACGCTCAGCAGAATCGCGTCGTGCTGATCGACAAGGCCAAGGTTGTCGACAAGGACAACAACACCACCCAAGGCGAGAAAATCGTCTACGACACCGTGAAGAAACTGGCCAGCGCCGGTCGCGCCACGGGCAGCAAGGTCACCGAAGCGCGTCCGCGCATCGACATGGTGATCCAGCCGAAGAAGAAAACCGAAGAGAAATCCCAGTAATGGCAACTCTGAAAGCTCAGCACCTGGCCAAGGCCTATAAAAGCCGCCAGGTCGTGCGTGACGTCAGCCTGTCGATCGACAGTGGGCAGATCGTCGGCTTGCTCGGCCCGAACGGCGCCGGCAAGACCACGTGCTTCTACATGATCGTCG
The DNA here is from genome assembly GCF_004307585.1 of Pseudomonas sp. Sample_20. Classification (NCBI taxonomy): domain Bacteria; kingdom Pseudomonadati; phylum Pseudomonadota; class Gammaproteobacteria; order Pseudomonadales; family Pseudomonadaceae; genus Pseudomonas; species Pseudomonas sp. Sample_20. The sequence continues at coordinate 11,154 of NZ_RCOA01000043.1, forward strand.
GCCTGGTGCAGGCGGATCAGGGTCGTGTGCTGATCGATGATCTGGACGTCAGCCACCAGCCGATGCATGGCCGCGCCAAGGCCGGTATCGGCTATCTGCCGCAAGAAGCGTCGATCTTCCGCAAACTGTCGGTTGCCGACAACATCATGGCGATCCTCGAGACTCGCCCGGAGCTCGACAAGGCCGGTCGTCGCAAGGAGCTGGAAAGCCTGCTGCAGGAATTCCACATCAGCCACATCCGCGACAACCTCGGCATGAGCCTGTCCGGTGGTGAGCGCCGCCGGGTGGAAATCGCTCGTGCCCTGGCCACTGCGCCGAAATTCATCCTGCTCGACGAACCGTTCGCCGGTGTCGACCCGATCTCGGTCGGCGACATCAAGCAGATCATTCACCACCTCAAGGCCAAGGGCATCGGTGTGCTGATCACCGACCACAACGTCCGTGAGACGCTGGATATCTGCGAAACCGCTTACATCGTCAACGACGGTCAACTGATCGCCGAAGGTGATGCCGAGACCATCCTGGCCAACGATCTGGTCAAGGAAGTGTATCTGGGTCACGAGTTCCGCCTGTAAGCGCGACAGCGCTGTATCGATTCAAGGCGCATTTATCCGCTTTAATTGTTACAGCGCTCTAGGCAAACACTTCAGTTTCAGGCATATAATTTGCTTAAGTTTGGCGCTTCGGCGCCCTGTAGTGGATGGCGCAAAGCGCCGGCGAATAAGGTGTTAAGCCCCTGCCATGAAACCATCGCTAGTCTTGAGAATGGGCCAGCAGCTGACGATGACACCGCAGCTGCAACAGGCCATCCGCCTGCTCCAATTGTCGACCCTGGACCTGCAACAGGAGATCCAGGAGGCTCTGGAATCCAATCCGATGCTCGAACGCCAGGAAGAAGGCGACGACTTCGACAACGCCGATCCTCTGGCCGACAACGCCGAACAGAAGCCCGCCGAAATCCAGGAACCCTCCTACCAGGAAACCGCCCCGACGGTGGACAACCTCGAGGATGGCGAATGGAACGAGCGCATCCCCAACGAACTGCCGGTGGATACCGCTTGGGAAGACGTCTACCAGACCAGCGCCAGCAGCCTGCCCAGCAGCGATGATGATGAGTGGGATTTCACCACCCGCACGTCCGCCGGCGAGAGCCTGCAGAGCCATCTGCTCTGGCAACTGAACCTGGCGCCGATGTCCGACACCGATCGCCTGATCGCCGTGACCCTGATCGACTGCATCAACAATCAGGGCTATCTGGACGAAACCCTCGAAGAAATTCTTGAAGCGTTCGATCCGGAACTGGACATCGAGCTCGACGAGATCGAGGCCGTCCTGCATCGCATCCAGCAATTCGAGCCCGCCGGGATCGGCGCCCGCAACCTCAGCGAATGCCTGCTGCTGCAATTGCGCCAGCTGCCCGCGAAGACGCCGTGGCTGACCGAGGCCAAGCGTCTGGTCGCCGATTACATCGACCTGCTCGGCAGTCGCGATTACAGCCAGTTGATGCGCCGGATGAAGCTCAAGGAAGACGAGCTGCGCCAGGTCATCGAACTGGTGCAGAGTCTCAATCCGCGTCCCGGTTCGCAGATCGAGTCGACCGAAGCCGAATATGTCATTCCCGATGTGATCGTGCGCAAGGACAACGAGCGCTGGCTGGTCGAGCTGAACCAGGAATCGGTGCCACGTCTGCGCGTCAACGCCCAGTACGCCGGTTTTGTGAAACGTGCCGACACCAGCGCCGACAACACTTTCATGCGCAACCAGTTGCAGGAAGCCCGTTGGTTCATCAAGAGCCTGCAGAGCCGCAACGAAACCCTGATGAAAGTGGCCACGCAGATCGTCGAACATCAGCGCGGCTTCCTCGAATACGGCGACGAAGCGATGAAGCCGTTGGTATTGCATGACATCGCCGAAGCGGTCGGCATGCACGAATCGACGATTTCCCGGGTGACCACGCAGAAATTCATGCATACCCCGCGCGGTATTTATGAGCTGAAATACTTTTTCTCCAGCCACGTCAGCACCTCCGAAGGCGGCGAATGCTCGTCCACGGCGATCCGCGCGATCATCAAAAAACTGGTCGCCGCGGAAAATCAGAAAAAGCCGTTGAGTGACAGCAAGATCGCTGGTTTACTGGAGGCACAAGGCATTCAGGTGGCTCGCCGCACCGTCGCCAAGTACCGCGAATCCCTCGGAATCGCGCCTTCGAGCGAACGCAAGCGGTTGATGTAAGCCACGTTACAGCGTTCCAGTGGCAGGCTTTTCGGCCTGCCGCTTTATGCACTGGCAACGAAGGAGAAGCTGTATGCAAGTCAACATCAGTGGACACCAACTGGAAGTGACCGAACCTCTGCGTTCCTACATCGAGGAAAAACTCGACCGATTGGAGAGGCATTTCGACAAAATCACTAACGTGCAAGTCACGATGTGCGTCGAAAAACTGCAGCAGAAGATCGAAGCCACACTGCATATACCCGGCGGAGAAGTAGTTGCCAACGCAGAAAATACCGACATGTACGCTGCGATCGACTCACTCACCGATAAGCTGGATCGCCAACTCAAAAAGCATAAGGAAAAGACCCAGAGCCTCCTCCAGGGCGCGACCGGTCGTTAACACCCCTATCCCATGATCCGACTTGAAACCATCCTGACCCCCGGCCGTTCCCAAGTGAACGCGCCGGGCGGCAGCAAGAAAAAAGCCCTCGAACAGATTGCCAACCTGATCCACCGCGAAGTGCCGGATCTGGCGATGCAGGAAGTCTTCGAGGCGCTGATCGCCCGCGAAAAACTCGGCTCCACCGGTTTTGGCAACGGCATCGCCATTCCCCACTGCCGCCTCAAGAGCTGCACGGCGCCGATCAGCGCCCTGCTGCACCTCGAAGCCCCGATCGATTTCGACGCCATCGACGGCGCTCCGGTAGACCTGCTGTTCGTGCTGCTGGTCCCGGAAGCCGCAACCGACGCGCATCTGGAGTTGTTGCGCCAGATCGCCAGCATGCTCGACCGCAAGGAAGTTCGTGAAAAACTGCGCAGCGCCGCGAGCAACGAAGCCTTGTACCAGGTTGTACTGGACGAGCAGAACGGGCACTAATCATGCGTTTGATCATTGTCAGTGGCCGTTCGGGCTCGGGTAAAAGTACCGCCCTGAATGTCCTTGAGGACAACGGCTACTACTGCATCGACAATCTGCCGGCCGGTTTGCTGCCGGAACTGGCCGAGCGTGCGCTGATTCACACGGAACTGGCGCAGCCGCTGGTCGCCGTGTCGATCGATGCGCGCAACCTGCCCAGCCATCTGTCACGCTTTCCCGAATTGCTCGAAGACGTGCGTGCCAAACACATCAAGTGCGATGTGCTGTACCTGGACGCCGATGAAGAAACCCTGCTCAAGCGTTTTTCCGAGACCCGTCGTCGTCACCCGCTGAGCAACGCCAATCGCTCGCTGGCCGAGGCGATTCACGATGAAACCGCCCTGCTCGGCCCGATCGCCGACCTGGCTGACCTGAAAATCAACACCACCAGCCTGAATCTGTATCAACTGCGCGATACCCTGAAGTTGCGTCTGTTGAATCAGCCTGAGCCCGGCACGGCGTTTCTGGTTGAATCATTTGGCTTCAAGCGCGGCATGCCGGTCGATGCCGATCTGGTCTTCGATGTGCGCTGCCTGCCCAATCCGTACTGGAAACCCGAATTGCGCGCTCAGTCCGGCCTCGATGCCCCTGTGGCCGAGTATCTGGCGCAGCAGCCGGATGTCGAAGAAATGTATCAGGACATCTACGCCTACCTGAACAAGTGGCTGCCACGTTTCGCCGCCAGCAACCGCGCCTACGTGACCATTGCCATTGGCTGCACCGGCGGGCACCACCGCTCCGTCTACCTGACCGAACGTCTGGGTCAGGCCCTGCAGAAAACCCTGAAGAACGTCCAGGTTCGCCACCGCGACCTCACCTAAAGGATTCACACCGCGATGCCTGCTCGTGAAATCGAAATCATCAATAAGCTGGGTCTGCATGCTCGGGCATCGGCCAAATTCGTCGGCGTGGCCGGTCAGTATCCAGACTGCACGATCCGGGTGGGACGCAGCCCTGAAACGACTGTCGACGGCAAGAGCATCATGGCAATGATGATGCTCGCGGCGGGTAAAGGCACCAAAATCCATTTGAGCACCGAAGGCGAACAGGCTCAGGAAGCCATGGACGCATTGGTCGATCTGATCGAAAGATATTTCGACGAAGGTGAATAATCCTTGAGGCGGGGACACTGTTCCTCGCCTCCATTCACCCCAACGCCGTATCCATCACCATCATCAGACAAAACCCGATCAGAAGGCCCAGACTCGCCAGCTTGTCATGCCCATGACGGCGCGACTCCGGAATCACTTCGTGGGTCACCACCAGCAACATCGCCCCGGCCGCCAATGCCAGTCCCAGCGGCAACAGCACTTGAGCCAGACTCACCAGCCACGCGCATAACAGTGCAAATACCGGTTCGACCAGCCCAGACGCCGCGCCGATCAGAAACGCCCTGAACCGTGACATTCCCGCCCCGGCCAGCACCAACGCAATCACCAGGCCTTCCGGCACATCCTGCAACGCAATGCCCATCGCCAGACTGTCGGCGTCCGCCATCCCACCGCCGGCAGACACGCCGACCGCCATGCCTTCCGGAATGTTGTGCGCGATGATGGCGAACACGAACAGCCAGATTCGTGGTGGAATCACCGGATGCTCCAGCGTGCCGACGAGCATCTCCGGCGAGGCACCCGAAACGCGCCGATCCACCAGATACAGACCGAACGCGCCGAGCAGGATGCCGAAGCAGATCAGGCCACTGGCGGCCCACGGCGTAAGACCAAGACTCTCCGCCGCAGCAATGCCCGGCACGATCAGCGAAAACGCCGTCGCCGCCAGCATCACCCCGGCACCAAATCCCAGCAAGGTGTCGCTGAGTGCCTGCGGCATGCGCCGGATTACCAGCACCGGCACCGCGCCAAGCGCCGTGCCCAATGCGCAGATGGCACCGCCGTGCAAGGCGCGCAACAGCTTCGGTTCCAGATTCAGCCACTGCAAACCGTGGGCGACCAGCAAAGCCATCCCCGCCAGCAGCAACAGCGAGCCCACCGCGTAACGAAACATGCGTCCGCTGCCAATCGCCAGTGTTTCCGTGCCCATAGTCAGCCCTGGATTGTTTTTATTGAAGGCTTAAACCAGTGCGGCGTGATAGCGCGCAGCAACTTCCGGCCAGTTGATCACGTTGTAGAACGCGTTGATGTATTCCGGGCGACGGTTCTGGTAGCGCAGGTAGTAGGCGTGCTCCCAGACGTCGAGACCGAGGATTGGGGTATTGCCGTTCATCAACGGGCTGTCCTGATTGCCGCTGCTTTCCACGACCAGTTTTTTCTCCGGTGTCACGCTGAGCCAGGCCCAACCGCTGCCGAAACGGGTCAGCGCGGCCTTGGTGAAGGCTTCCTTGAAACTGTCGAGTCCGCCCAGTTGCTCATCAATAGCCGTGGCCAGCGCGCCGTCGGGCTTGCCGCCTCCGTTGGGCACCATCACTTCCCAGAACAGCGAGTGATTGGCGTGACCGCCGCCCTGATTGATCACCGCCGCGCGAAGCTTTTCCGGCAGTTGCTGGACGCTGGCGACAAGTTTTTCCACCGGCCACTCGGCGAATTCGGTGCCTTCCACGGCGGCGTTGAGGTTGTTGATGTAGGTCTGGTGATGCTTGGTGTAATGGATTTCCATGGTCTGCGCATCGATGTGCGGCTCAAGGGCATCGTAGGCATAAGGCAAGGCAGGCAAGGTAAAAGCCATTTCAGTGGACTCCATACTGATGGGGATTTGAGGCGCGGCGGGCATTGCCGGTGTCCGGATGCAGCAGGCGCTGGGTGCGCGGGTACTCGCCGTGCTCGCTGATGAAATTCAACAGTTCGACGTAGGTCTTGCTGCTCTGGCGCAACGCCGCCTCACGCAGGGCCGGACGCAGGCGTTCGTCCTGCATGGTCTGCAACAAACGTTGATGAATAGCGCACAGGTATTCGGCGCTCTCCTCCGGTTGATTCAGGCGCAAATGCAGGTCGGCGAGGTTGTGATGAGAGACGACGCAGGCCGCCACCGCTTCGTCGGCATCCGCCCAGCGTTCGAACAACACTTGCGCCAGGGCCAGGGCTTGCAGGTAAGCCTCGCGGGCGTCGATCAGTTCGCCCAGCATGAAGCAGCGATTGGCCCGTTCGATCGTGCGTTTCCAGTGCTCCATGGTGAGCCTCCAAAGCGGTTACGGGGTTTACACGCCGCCGGCGGTGAGCTTCTCGGGGTTGAGCAACTCTTCCAGCTGGCTGCGCGACAGGTCGGTGTGTTTCAGGGCGACGTCGATCACCGCGCGGCCTTCCTTGTAGGCCTGCTTGGCGATTTCGGCGGCTTTCTGATAACCGATGATGGGGTTGAGTGCGGTGACCAGAATCGGATTGCGCGACAACGCTTCTTGCAAGCGCGATTCGTTGACCTTGAAAGTAGCGATTGCCTTGTCACCAAGCAGGCGACTGGAATTGGCCAGCAGTTCGATGCTGCTCAGCAGGTTCTGCGCGATGATCGGCAACATCACGTTCAGTTCGAAGTTGCCGGATTGACCGGCGACGGTGATCACCGAGTCGTTGCCGATCACTTGCGCAGCGACCATCGCGGTGGCTTCCGGGATCACCGGGTTGACCTTGCCGGGCATAATCGATGAACCCGGTTGCAGCGCTTGCAGTTCAATTTCGCCGAGGCCGGCCAGGGGACCTGAGTTCATCCAGCGCAGGTCGTTGGCAATTTTCATCAGCGACACCGCAGTAGCTTTGAGCTGGCCGGAGACAGAGACCGCGGTGTCCTGCGAGCCAATCAGCGCGAACAGATCCTTGCCCGGGGTGAACTGCACGTCGGTCAGTTGGCTCAGATGCCGACTGAATCGCGCGGCGAACTCCGGATGCGCATTGATCCCGGTACCGACCGCGGTGCCGCCCTGCGCCAGCGCTTGCAGGCTTGGCAGCAAATCCTGCAGATGGCCGATATTGGCCTTGAGCTGCTGCGCCCAACCGTTGAGCACCTGGCTCATGCGCACCGGCATCGCGTCCATCAGGTGGGTGCGCCCGGTCTTCACATGGTGATGCACTTGCTCGGCCTTGCGCTCGATCACCTGGACCAGATGCAACAGCGCCGGCAGCAATTGTTCATGCAGCGCCAGCGCGGCGCTGACGTGGATGGTGGTCGGGATGATGTCGTTGCTGCTTTGCCCGCAGTTGACATGATCGTTGGCGTTGACCGGCTCGCCGAGCATGCGAGTGGCCAGCGTCGCGATCACTTCGTTGGCGTTCATGTTCGAGCTGGTGCCGGACCCGGTCTGGAAGATATCCACCGGGAAATGCTGCATGAAATCGCCTTCGAGCAGACCTTGCGCGGCATCACTGATGGCTTTGCCCTGGGCCGCGCTGATCTGGTTCAGCTCGACGTTGGCCCGGGCAGCGGCGGCTTTGGCGAGGATCAGCGCGCGGATGAACTGCGTCGGCATCGGCTTGCCGCTGATCGGGAAGTTGTCCACGGCGCGCTGGGTCTGCGCGCCATAGAGCGCATCGACCGGCACCTGCAGTTCGCCCATGCTGTCGCGCTCAATACGTGTCTTGGTCATGCGAATGTCCTTGCAGCAAATCAATGAGAGGAATCGACGGTTGCAACTCGCAAGTGGCGAGCTGCCAGGTGTAGCGTTGCCAGCGCCGCAAGCGGCATTGGCATAGCGACAGACGCTCCATTTCACGCAAGGGGCGCCAGGCTTGATCGAGACAGACGCTGCGCCAGTGCCACGGCAACGCGATGTCGGTGGCGGTATCGAGCAGCAGACGGAAAGACGTTTCGGCGACAGTCCAGGGCGAAGTGGCTGTGCAACAGGACAGATAGCGCCCTTCGGCGAGGTAGTGTTCGATCAGGCGCGGTTCGTCAGGATCCAGCGCGCAACGGATCTGGCGACTCATCCAGCGCCAGCTTTCGAGGTAGGGCTGCTCGTGCAAGGCAGAACTCATGATCCGGGACTCGTTCGGAGATGAGATTTATTATTAGATGATAATGATAACCAACACAAGCACTCGAGTTTGCGCTGCACACTTGTGGGAGCGAGCCTGCTCGCGAATGCGCTGTGTCAGTCAGCACATTTACAACTGATCCACCGCTTTCGCGAGCAGGCTCGCTCCCACAGGGGATTTGTGCGAAGCGAATAAAAAAGGCGCGGCATCCAGAACGGATGGCGCGCCTTTTTTTGTTGGCGGATTCGCGGCTTAGCTGCCGGCGACAGTCATCCGCTCGATCAACACCGAGCCGGTGCGGATGTTGCTGCGCAGCTCCAGATCATTACCCACCGCGACAATTTGCTTGAACATGTCGCGCATGTTGCCGGCGATGGTCACTTCCTGCACGGCGAACTGGATCTCGCCGTTTTCCACCCAGAAGCCCGCAGCGCCGCGCGAATAGTCGCCGGTGACCATGTTCAGGCCGTGGCCCATCAATTCGGTGACCAGCAGTCCTCGGCCCATGCGCTTCAACAGCGCTGCCTGATCCTCGTCGCCATGGGTGACGAACAGGTTGTGCACGCCGCCCGCGTTGGCGGTGCTCGGCATGCCCAGTTTGCGCCCGGAATAGGTGCCGAGGATGTACGAGACCAACTCGCCCTTCTCGACGAACGGTTTCGCGTAAGTCGCCAGGCCATCACCGTCGTAGGAAGCACTGCCCATGGCACGCATCAGATGCGGGCGCTCATCAATGGTCAGCCATTCCGGGAACAGCTTCTGCCCGAGGGTGCCTTCGAGAAACGACGATTTGCGATACAGGCTGCCGCCCGACACGGCCGAGAGGAAGCTGCCGAACAGACCACCCGCCAGTTCGGCGGAAAACAGCACCGGCACCTCGCATGTCGGCACCGGCCGCGCGCCCAGACGGCTCGCCGCCCGTTGCGCGGCACGCTGGCCGATGCTCACCGGATCGGCGAGCAGACTGCCCTGGCGATTGACGTCATACCAGTAATCGCGCTGCATCTGGCCGTCGGCTTCAGCGATCATCACGCAACTCAGGCTGTGCCGGGTCGATGCGTAACCGCCGATGAAACCGTGGCTGTTGCCGTAAACCCGGCAGCCCTGATGGGTGCTGAGGGTGGTGCCGTCGGCGTTCTTGATTCGCGCATCGGCATCGAACGCCGCGGCCTCGCAGAGCAACGCCTTCTCGATGGCCTGCTCCGGGGTGATGTCCCACTCGTGGAACAGGTCGAAATCCTGCACATCCCTGGCCATCAGTGCGGCGTCGGCGAGGCCCGAGGCTTCATCTTCGGAAGTGTGCTTGGCGATGGCCAGTGCTGCTGCGACGGTTTCACGAATCGCCTCCGGCCCGGTGGCCGAGGTGCTGGCCGAGCCTTTGCGCTGGCCGACGTACAGGGTGATGCCAAAACCCTGATCACGATTGAATTCAACGGTTTCGACCTCGCGCTGACGCACCGAAGTCGACAGCCCCTGCTCCAGCGACACCGCGACTTCACAGGCGCTGGCGCCCTGGCGCTTGGCTTCGGCGATGATCTGCTCGACCTGTTCTTGCAGTGCCGGCAATGCCTGCGGGCCGACGCTTTGAACTGCACTCATGCTCATCTCCACTCAAATTCTGCTTTCGGCTGGGGTCATCGAGCGACCGGGCCGGACAAGCGGCCCCCGACTGGTTATCATGGCGGCGTTTCTTTGCGGACTGCCACCATGGTTGATTCTTACGACGACTCCCTCGATACGGGAGAAAAAAGCAAATCTCAGGTCAAACGCGAGTTGCATGCGCTGGTTGACCTCGGCGAGCGCCTGACCACACTCAAGCCTGATCTGGTCGCCAAACTGCCGTTGACCGACGCTTTGCGCCGGGCATTGGCCGATGCGCCCAAGCACACCGCGAACATCGCGCGTAAAAGGCATTTGCAGTTCATCGGCAAACTGATGCGCGACCAGGACACTGACGCGATTCTGACTCTGCTCGATCAACTCGATGCCTCCACTCGCCAGTACAACGAGCGTTTCCATAATCTGGAACGCTGGCGTGACCGCCTGATCGCTGGCGATGACGCCGTGCTGGAGAAATTCGTCATCGAGTACCCGGACGCCGATCGCCAGCAATTGCGTTCCCTGATCCGTCAGGCCCAGCATGAGGTTGCGCAAAACAAACCGCCTGCTTCAAGCCGCAAGATCTTCAAATACATTCGGGAGCTGGACGAGACTCAACGCGGCCTGCGTTGATAATCGTCACCGGGTGGCCGTCCTGCGCGCCACCCGAAAGCCCCGCCTCTCTTATGCGCCCGTGCCACCCACGGTAATCGCATCGATTTTCAGCGTTGGCTGGCCGACACCCACCGGCACCGACTGCCCATCCTTGCCGCACGTACCCACACCGCTGTCCAGCGCCAGATCGTTACCAACCATCGACACCCGGCTCATCGCCTCGGGACCGTTGCCGATCAACGTCGCGCCTTTGACCGGGGCAGTAATCTTGCCGTCCTCGATCAGATAAGCCTCGCTGGTGGAGAACACGAACTTGCCACTGGTGATATCGACCTGACCGCCGCCGAGGTTGGCGCAGTAGATGCCCTTCTTCACCGAAGCGATGATTTCCGCCGGATCACTTTCGCCACCGAGCATGTAGGTGTTGGTCATGCGGGGCATCGGCAGATGCGCATAGGATTCGCGGCGACCGTTACCGGTGCGGGCCACGCCCATCAGCCGCGCATTGAGCTTGTCTTGCATGTAGCCCTTGAGTACGCCGTTTTCGATCAGCGTAGTGCACTCGGTCGGCGTGCCTTCGTCATCGACGCTCAGCGAACCGCGACGGCCACTCAAGGTGCCGTCATCGACGATGGTGCAAAGTTTGGAGGCAACCATTTCACCCATGCGCCCGCTGTAGGCCGAGCTGCCCTTGCGGTTGAAATCGCCTTCCAGACCGTGGCCGACCGCTTCGTGCAAGAGCACGCCGGACCAGCCGGAACCCAGCACCACCGGCAAGGTACCGGCCGGCGCCGGAATCGCTTCCAGATTGACCAGAGCCTGGCGCAGCGCTTCGCGGGCATAACCCATGGCGCGGTCTTCGGCGAGGAAGTAGCGGTAATCGGTACGCCCGCCGCCGCCATGTCCGCCACGTTCGCGGCGGCCATTCTGCTCAACGATGACGCTGACGTTGAAGCGCACCAGCGGACGCACATCAGCGGCCAGACCGCCATCGGTGGACGCGACAAGGATTCGCTCCCAGACCCCGGCCATGCTCACGCTGACCTGCTGAATTCGTGGGTCGAGTGCGCGGGTGGCGACGTCGATGCGTTTGAGCAACTCGACTTTTTCCGCGCGGCTGAGCACTTCCAGCGGGTTATCGGGCGCGTACAGTTGCGCGACGTCCTGGCTGGTGAACGCCTGCACGGTGCCGTTCTGCCCGGCGCGGGAGATCGAACGCGCCGCACGCGCCGCTGCACCGAGGGCTTCGAGGGTAATCGCGTTGCTGTAGGCAAAACCGGTTTTCTCACCGGACTGCGCGCGCACGCCGACACCCTGATCGAGGTTGAAGCTGCCTTCCTTGACGATGCCGTCTTCCAGCGCCCATGACTCGGAAATCTGGCCCTGGAAATACAGGTCGGCGGCATCGATGCCCGGCCCGGCCAGATCGCCGAGCACGCCTTGCAGGCTCTCGATCGTGACACCGCCGGGTGCCAACAGGTGATCACTGACTGAGGACAACAACTCGCTCATAGGTTTACGCCTTAAATTCGTGTTCTGAAGCAGGCCGCTGGGCGCCCTGCGAGAAAAACCGCCGATGACGCGTCACCGGCATGCGCGCCCGGATGGACGCTTGTTCATCGCTGTCGCGGGCGGCCAGCAACACCGCCTCGCCTTGATCCTGCTGGGCCAGCACACGCCCCCACGGGTCGACAATCGCCGCATGCCCGAAGGTCTCGCGTGGCCCCGGATGACTGCCGCCCTGTGCGGCCGCGAGGATATAACACTGTGTTTCGATGGCCCGCGCGCGGATCAGTACATCCCAATGCGCGGCGCCGGTTACGGCCGTAAAGGCCGACGGTGCGGTAATCAATTCGGCACCGGCGGCACGCAATTCACTGTACAGCTCCGGGAAACGCAAGTCGTAACACACGCTCAGACCGACTCGCCCCACCGGCGTATCCGCCACCACTACATTACCGCCATAAGCATAGTCATCGGATTCACGGTACCGGCCGCGATTGTCGGCGACATCGACATCGAACAGATGCAGCTTGTCATAGCGCGCGACGATCTCGCCGTATTCATTGATCAACAACGAGCAGGCATTGGCTTTGGCCGTGGGTTGACCCAACGGTGGCAACGGCAAAGTGCCGGCGACTATCCATAAGGTGAGGTCGCGGGCGGTCTGTTTCAACCAGGGCAGGATCGGCCCTTCGCCCAAGGCCTCGGCGCGGCCGATATCGGCGACGTCGCGACGGCCCATGGCGGCGAAGTTTTCCGGCAGCACCGCGAGCTTCGCTCCGCCGGCGGCGGCCTGTTCAAGCAGGCGTCGGGCTTGGGCCAGATTGGCCGGCACGTCACTCTGGCTGACCATTTGAATCACCGCTAAAGACATGGCGAACTCCCAAAGAGGTATTTGGCCATGCTACTCCATCGCTTCAAGGCCGGGCCGTTCAAAAAGGCTTGTCGAAGGTGATTTTCGGCTCTTTCCATGGGCCTTTAACCGTGTACTTGACGCTGGCGAAGCGCGCGACGCGGTCGCCGATCAGCTTGTCGATGAGGAACAGCGCGCCGCCGACCGCCGGTGCGCCGACGAGCAGCGCGGCGATCGGCAGGTTGTTGGTCACCGGCAAGGTCACCAGCAATTTCGCATCGACCTTGTCACCGACCAGATCCAGCGTGCCGTCCAATTCCAGGTTGCTCGAAGGCCCGGTCAGGCGAATCGGCTCACGTGTCACGTAGACACCATTGTTCGCCACCAGCAAACCTTTGACCCGGTCGTAGCTCAAGCCTTTGCCGAACAGGTCGGAGAAGTCCAGACGCAGACGCCGGCCGATCGAGTTGAAGTTGAGCAGGCCGAAAACCCGCAGCGCCTGAGCACCACCTTCCACTTCAACGAACTGGCCCCTGTTCAGCGAGGCGTCGAGGGTGCCGGAGAAGCGCTTGGTCGCCAGCCACGCCGGCGAGCCCGGCCAACGTCCATCGACGTCCATATGGAATTCTTCGCTGGTCACGCTAGGCGCGAAGCCCCAGCCTTTGAGCACGTCGGCCAGATTCTTGCCGCCAATGCGGCCCTTGTACCAACTGCTGGTCGCCCCCGGCGCGCCTTCCCAGCCGCCGTTGCCTTGCAGGAGGATGCCCTTGAGCCCCATATCGAGGTTATTCAGGGCGATGCCCTTGGCGGTCGGCCGCACTTTCAGCGACCAGCCACCGACCAGATCGGGGCCGAGGAACAACTGATTGAGGGTGATATCCAGCGCCGGAATTTTCGTCGGGTCGACCGACGCCAATGGATCCGGCGCATTCTCGTCAGCCTGCACCGCCGGGTCCGGCGCCGGCAGTTTCACGTATTGCAGATTCACCGCAATCGGCACGCCGTTGGCGTCCGGCAGGCTGGCGCTGCCCTTGGCCTGTTGGCTGTCGAGCGCCAGGTTCCACGCGCCTGGCTTGCGATTGATCTGCACCGAAGCCTGATCCAGCGTGGTGCCGAACGCGGTCAATTTGCCGACCTTGATGTCAGCACTGCTCAGCAGTTGTTTGGCGCTGCCGCCTGGATCCCCGCCAGCGTACTTGCTGGCCAGATCCTGCCACGGCGCGACGTCCAGTTCCGACAGCACCCCGCGTATGCGCAGGCCCTTGGCGCCCGGCAACACCGCTTCGCCAGCACCGAGAAACAGTTCGCCACGGCCATCGGCGAAATTGCTCGGCGGCGCAGCAAAAGTGAAATTGGCCAGTTGATCGTAATTGACCCAGTACCGCCGCTCCTGCCCTTGCAAGGTCATGCGGAATACCGTGTCACGTCCGACATCGGCGGCCATGCCGAACGGCGCTGGCAGATCCACCACCACGCCTTTGAGGCTGGAGCTGACCAGCAACTGGCTGTCGGCCCCTGAAAGATTCAGCTGCAACTGATACGGAATCGTCCCGGACACCGGCAACGGCTGGGTCACGCCGAGCCAGTCGGTGAGCTTTTTGACTTCAACCTGTCCGGATGCGGCGACGCGAGTCTTGATCTGGTTGGGGCTGCCATCAGCGAAGATCTGCGCAGTGACCGGTTTATCGAAGGCCCGTGCAGAGATGTTCTGGCCGCTGAGGCCTTTATTGCTGTCGAAGCGGAAATCGCCCTTGAGCTGGCTCAGTTCCAGTTTCGGTTCGGCCAGTTTCAGCCGCGCGTTGGCAGTTTTGAAATCGACGAGGATTTTCGGTTGCTCGCCCTTGGCCAGCGGAATATCCAGCTTGAGCTTGCCGTTGAGATCACCCGCGCCCTCCCAACCGGCAAAGGTTTCGCCAGTGCCGATCGGCGCGTCCTGAAGAATTTTCAAGCCATCGCCCAGGGCACCGGCAAATGCGCCATCAAGAAACAAATGCGAGTTCTGCCCGGCCGGTACGTGAGGAATATTGACGAAGACATCGCTGACTTGCGTATCGAGCAATTGGCCCTTGCTGGCCCAGATGCGCACGCCGCTGTCCTCGATGAACACGTCACCGCTGACCTTGCTCACGTGCGGCCAGCCCGGCTGAAAGGCCAGTTCGGCGTCATGCACTTTGAAGAACAGGCTGATGCTGCGATCAGCCTCGCCGGCATTCTTGCTCAGCGAGCCCTGATACTGGAAGAAACCCTGATCCACCGCGCCTTTGAGGATCGCTGTGCGCAGCCACTCATCAAGCGCCGGGCTCAACACCGCCGGCAGATATTTCGCGGTATAGCGACCGTCGCCATCGACCAGGCCGACGCGCAAGTCCATGTAGTCTTCCTGGCTATGGTCGAAGTGCAGGCGGATAAGGAAGTCGCCGGCAATCTTGCCCTCCTCGCCCAGCACTTTGAGGTACGGCGCAATCAGGGTGAAGCCATCCTTGTCGAGCTTCCAGGTCAGCCGCGCATTGGCCTGCAGGTATTGCCATGGCTTGGCGAAAATCGGATCGAGGTGCAGGACGAAGTCCTTGCTGTCGAGGCGCAACTCACCGCCGTCCAGATTGCCGCTGAGGCTGCCGCTGACATTTCGCGCCGCTGGAGCGCCGTGGTAGGCATCGAAACCGACATTGTCGAGGTTGGCGGCAAAGCCGAATTTGCTGCCATCGGTGGCGGTCGGACGGAAATCCAGCAGGACGTTGCGCAGACCGCCGGTAACCTTCAAACGCTCGACCACTGTGGCGAAACTCTGCGGCAATGGCCCCAGCGCATTGAGCAGCGGCGTGATCGGGGTCAGATCGAGGCGATCGGCCTGCAGATGCCAGAGCTCTTCAGCCTTGGCGCTGGCGCGAGTCTGCTGCACCTGCACATGGGATTCCCAGCGGGTTTCGCCGAAGCTCATCGCCAGTGAATCAAGAGTGACCTTCGCGCCCTCGGCGGTGTTGCGGTAATAGGCGTTGAGCGCCAGATTGTTGATCTGGATCGGCTTGCGCTCGGCGTAGGCACCGGTCACTTGCGGCGCATTCAGGCGCAACGCGGCGCTTTGCAATGCGCCTTCGGCCCAATCGACCCAGAGTTCGCCGCCGGCCTTGATCTCGGAAAAATTCCATTGCTGGGTCAGGCGCTCGGGCAGCCACTTCGACCAGTCGCTCTGCGGCAGGCTGGCATAGCCCTCGATAGCGCTGTTCTGCCACTGATCAGGACGCAACTGGCTGCGCAGGCTCAGCGCCACAGGCTGGCCATCGGGCAAGGTCAGACGCGCGTCGAGACGCTGGCGGCTGGCTCCGGTGCGCAGATTCAGACCGACATAGGTGAGCGTCATGGGCGCGTGGTCGAGCGGTTGCAGGGTCACCTGGCTGTCGAGCACCGACAGTTGCTCGATCATCTGCGAGCGCTGGAACAATTGTGCCGGATCGAACGGTTGATCCTTCTGCACCGGCAGGCCTTCCAGCGCCCAAGTGCCGTCTTCGGCTTCCTTGAGGCTGATCTTCAAACCGTTGAGTTCGATATGCGCGAGGCGCACTTCGCGGGCGAGCACGCTGCCCCACATATCCGGCACCACCCGCACGCGGTCGAGGCGCAGCGCGTTGGCACCGTCGCCGACCATCACGTCGTGGGCCAGCAGGATCGGCGCGAAACCGCTCCAGTTGCCTTCCAGCTCACCGATTTGCAAAGGCATGCCGAGGGCGGCGCTGGCCTTGTCTTCGATGTCGGCGCGGTATTCGGCCACCAGTGGCGTCAGCTCGCGGCCGAGGCTGACGTACAACGCCATCAACACCAGAACCAACGCGCACAGGCCCAGCCCCCAGCGGGTGAGTGCGGCCAGAATGCGTGTCAGACGCTCCATGTCAGTTGGCTCCCATGGCAAAAATACTGCGAAAAGCTGAGGCCAGCCGCGTTGAATGAGTGGTGATGCAGGGCTTCAGAGCAGCACCACGTCATATTGTTCCTGGGAATACATGGTTTCCACCTGGAAGCGTATGGTGCGGCCGATAAAGCCTTCAAGTTCGGCGACGTTACCGGACTCTTCATCGAGCAGACGATCGACCACTTTCTGGTTGGCCAGCACCCGATAACCCTCGGCCTGATAGGCCCGGGCCTCGCGCAGAATCTCGCGGAAGATCTCGTAACAGATGGTTTCGGCGGTTTTCAGTTTGCCCCGTCCCTGGCAACTGCTGCACGGTTCGCACAGTACCTGCTCAAGGCTTTCGCGGGTGCGCTTGCGGGTCATCTGCACCAGGCCCAGCTCGGTAATGCCGATGATGTTGGTCTTGGCGTGATCGCGCTCCAGCTGTTTCTCCAGAGTGCGCAGGACCTGACGCTGGTGCTCTTCATCTTCCATGTCGATGAAGTCGATGATGATGATCCCGCCGAGATTGCGCAGACGCATCTGCCGGGCGATCGCCGTGGCCGCTTCGAGATTGGTCTTGAAAATGGTTTCTTCGAGGTTGCGATGACCGACGAACGCCCCGGTATTGACGTCGATGGTGGTCATGGCTTCCGCCGGATCGATCACCAGATAGCCGCCGGATTTCAGCGGTACCTTGCGCTCCAGCGCGCGCTGGATTTCGTCTTCGACACCGTACAGATCGAAGATCGGCCGCTCGCCCGGATAGTGTTCCAGACGATCGGCGATTTCCGGCATCAGTTCGGCGACGAATTGCGTGGTTTTCTGGAAGGTTTCCCGGGAGTCGATGCGGATCTTCTCGATCTTCGGATTGACCAGGTCACGCAGGGTGCGCAGGGCCAGGCCGAGGTCTTCGTAGATCACGCTGGGCGCGGCGATGGTCTTGATCTGCTCGTTGATCTGGTCCCATAGGCGCCGCAGATAGCGAATGTCCATCAAGATTTCATCAGCGCCCGCGCCTTCAGCAGCGGTGCGCAGAATGAAGCCGCCGGCCTCCTTGATGCCTTCTTTGGCTACGCAATCGCTGACCACCTGCTTGAGACGCTCGCGCTCGGCTTCGTCTTCGATCTTCAGGGAAATGCCGACGTGGGCGGTGCGCGGCATGTACACCAGATAACGCGAAGGAATCGACAGTTGCGTGGTCAGGCGTGCGCCTTTGGAGCCGATCGGGTCTTTGGTGACTTGCACCACCAGACTTTGACCTTCGTGCACCAGCGAACTGATGCTTTCCACCGCCGGGCCTTCGCGCAGGGAGATTTCGGCGGCGTGAATGAAAGCTGCACGATCGAGGCCGATGTCGACAAATGCCGCTTGCATGCCCGGCAGTACACGAACGATCTTGCCTTTATAGATGTTGCCGACGATCCCGCGTTTCTGCGTGCGCTCGACGTGGACTTCTTGCAGCACACCGTTTTCGACCACCGCCACGCGCGACTCCATCGGCGTGATGTTGATCAGAATCTCTTCACTCATGGCAGGATCTCGTTCAGGCATGTTCACGATAGTGGCCGCATCTGGATTCGTACGACGCTCAGGGCGTGTTCAGGTTTTGCCAACAGGGTATGCCGAAATGGCCCAACACCTCGCAGGTTTCGCACAGCGGCAGGCCGACCACCGCCGAATAGCTACCCTCGAGCCCGGCGACAAACACCGCACCCAGGCCCTGAATGCCATAGCCGCCGGCCTTGTCGCGCGGTTCGCCACTGGCCCAGTAGGCGCCGGCCTCTTCGCGGCTGATGCTGCGAAAACGCACGCGACTGCGCACTACCCGCGACTCGCAGCGCTCACCTGCGAGCAAGGCGATGGCGGTCAGCACTTCGTGTTCGCTGCCGGACAACATCATCAGCATGGCGCATGCGTCGGCTTCGTCCACCGGTTTGCCAAGTATTTTGCCGTCGAGCACCACAGCGGTGTCGGCGCCAAGCACGCAGAACGGCTGATCAGAGACGACCGAGCGGCGCCCGGCCTCAGCCTTGCCACGCGCGAGGCGCTCGACATAGGCCGATGGGGATTCTTCAGGAAGCGGGGTTTCGTCGATGTCCGCGCTGATGGCGGAGAACTGCACGCCGATCTGCGTGAGCAATTCACGGCGGCGCGGTGAGCCGGAGGCGAGGTAAAGCAGTTTCATCAAAACATCTCCCTGTTCAGTGCCCTGCTTCACCGGCTCAATAGATTCTGTAGCGTCGGCACATCCCGCGAAGGGCGAAGCTGACCCACGGCCAGAGCAAGGCACTGACCAGCGCCGGCAAGACCAGCGCCAGGGTTGGCTGACGGTTGCCGGTCAGAGCGCTGAGCCACAGTTGCGCCAATTGTGCGAGGCCGAAGATCACCAGGATCACCAGACACTGCTGCCACATCGGGAACATGCGCAGGCGCTGCTGCAATGACAACACGAGGAAAGTAATCAGGGTCAGGATCAGCGCGTTCTGTCCGAGCAAGTCGCCCTGCAGGACATCTTCGGCCAGCCCCAGACAGAACGCCGTGACCATGCCGACCGTGTGCGGCATGTACAGCGCCCAAAACGTCACGAGCAAGGCCAGCCACAGCGGGCGAAGGATTTCCATGAAGATTGGCAACGGCGATACGCTGAGCAGGATGCCGACGAAGAACGTCAGCCAGATCATCCAGCCGTTTCCGGATTTTTTCGCGCCGACCATTATTCTCGTCCCCCGGTAGTCGCTGGCGGTTTCGCCGGTGGTTTGCTCGCCGCCGGTGGTTTGGCAGCGGCCGGAGCGGCAGCGGGCGGTTTGCTCGCGGCAGGCTTGGCAGGCGTGGTGGCAGGCGCCGCTGCTTCAGCGGCCGGCGCTGCGGTAGCGGTCGACGGCGTGGCAGGCATGATCAACGGTTTCGGCACGCTGGCCGGCAACATCGGGCCGCCGCCGTGGGCATCAAGCTGTTCCTGCGCCTGGGCCGCGTCATTGGCGCGTTCCTCGGCAGTGCGGCTGTCGCTGAACACCAGCAGCAGATAGCGGCTGCGGTTCAGGGCGGCAGTCGGCACGGCGCGGACAATGGCAAACGGTTGGCCGGAATCGTGGATGACTTCCTTGACCGTGGCCACCGGATAACCGGCCGGAAAACGCTGGCCAAGGCCGGAGCTGACCAGCAGATCGCCTTCCTTGATGTCCGCCGTGTCGGCGACATGGCGCAATTCCAGGCGCTCCGGGTTGCCGGTGCCGCTGGCAATCGCGCGCAGACCGTTACGATTCACCTGCACCGGAATGCTATGGGTGGTGTCGGTCAGCAGCAGGACCCGCGAGGTGTACGGCATCAACTCAACCACCTGGCCCATCAGCCCGCGTGCATCGAGCACCGGTTGGCCGAGCACCACGCCGTCGCGCTCACCTTTGTTGATGATGATGCGATGGGTGAAGGGGTTGGGGTCCATGCCGATCAGCTCGGCCACTTCGACCTTTTCATTGACCAGTGCGGAGGAGTTGAGCAACTCGCGCAGCCGAACGTTCTGCTCGGTCAGGGCCGCGAGCTTTTGCATGCGTCCCTGCAACAGCAGGTTTTCGGTCTTGAGTTTTTCGTTTTCGGCGACGAGCTCGGTGCGGCTGCCGAACTGACTGGCGACCCCTTCCCACAAGCGGCCGGGCAGGTCCGTGATCCAGTAGGCATCCATGAGCACCAGCGACGCTTGCTTGCGCGCGGGCTTGAGCAGGTCGAAACGTGCATCGACCACCATCAGCGCGACCGCGAGCACGGCCAGCACCAACAGGCGCACGCCCAACGAAGGGCCTTTGGTGAAAAGCGGTTTAATAAGCCGCTCCTCCCAGGCAAATGTTCTGTTTATTCATACGGCATCAAACCGGCCTGGATGAAGACTGACAGAAGATAAACGCCAACAGGCAGCACTGCAAAGTGCTGCCTGTGCGTTCACCCACGTATTGCATTCGAAGCTTATTCGCTCGAAAGCAGATCCATGGTGTGCTTATCCATCATTTCCAGCGCACGGCCACCGCCGCGAGCAACGCAAGTCAGCGGATCTTCGGCAACGATCACCGGCAGACCGGTTTCCTGGGCCAGCAACTTGTCGAGGTCACGCAGCAGCGCGCCACCACCGGTCAGCACCAGGCCACGCTCGGCGATGTCGGAAGCCAGTTCCGGCGGCGATTGCTCCAGCGCGCTTTTCACCGCCTGAACGATGGTGGCCAGCGACTCTTGCAGAGCCTCAAGCACTTCGTTGGAGTTCAGGGTGAATGCGCGTGGAACGCCTTCGGCCAGGTTGCGACCGCGAACATCGACTTCGCGTACTTCGCCGCCCGGGTAGGCCGTACCGATTTCCTGCTTGATGCGCTCAGCGGTGGATTCACCGATCAGGCTGCCGTAGTTGCGGCGCACGTAGGTGATGATCGCTTCGTCGAAACGGTCGCCGCCGACACGAACGGATTCGGCGTAGACCACACCGTTCAGGGAGATCAGGGCGATCTCAGTGGTACCACCACCGATGTCCACGACCATCGAACCGCGCGCTTCTTCAACCGGCAGGCCGGCACCGATCGCAGCAGCCATCGGCTCTTCGATCAGGAACACTTCACGGGCACCGGCGCCAAGGGCCGATTCACGGATGGCGCGACGCTCAACCTGGGTGGACTTGCATGGAACGCAGATCAGCACACGAGGGCTGGGCTGCAGGAAACTGTTTTCGTGAACCTTGTTGATAAAGTACTGCAGCATCTTTTCGCAGACGCTGAAGTCGGCGATCACGCCGTCCTTCATCGGACGAATGGCAGCAATGTTGCCCGGCGTACGGCCGAGCATGCGCTTGGCCTCGGTGCCGACAGCGACGACACTTTTCTGGTTACCGTGTGTCCGAATGGCCACAACCGATGGCTCATTCAGGACGATACCGCGCTCGCGCACGTAAATAAGGGTGTTGGCAGTGCCCAGGTCAATGGAAAGATCGCTGGAAAACATGCCACGCAGTTTCTTGAACATGGGAAAGGGACCCTAGGCAACGCGTGGGTAAAAAAGTGCGGCAAACTCTAACAACGACAGGGATTTTGGGCAAGGCGCCAATATGTTAAATTGGCCGCTTTTCTGTGCACCAAGCCCCACAATCGCGGCCTTATGACCGTAGAAGTGCGGTAGTGTTCCGACAATCTAACACACGGACGCCGTCCGTTCTGTTTTCCACTGGAGAATCCCGATGGCGCTAGAACGCTCCGACGTGGAAAAAATCGCGCATCTGGCCTGCCTTGGCCTCAACGATGCCGATCTTCCGCACATTACTTCCGCCCTCAACAGCATTCTCGGGCTGGTCGACGAAATGCAGGCCGTTGATACCGACGGTATCGAGCCGCTGGCCCACCCCCTGGAAGCCAGTCAGCGCCTGCGCGCCGACGTGGTGACCGAGACGAATAATCGCGAGGCCTACCAGTCCATCGCACCAGCGGTCGAAAACGGCCTGTATCTGGTTCCGAAAGTCATCGACTAAAGGGAAAGAGCCTGCAATGCATCAAATGACTCTGGCCGAGATCGCCCGCGGTCTCGCCGATAAAAAGTTTTCCTCCGAAGAGCTGACCAAAGTCCTGCTGGCGCGTATTACCCAGCTCGATCCGCAGCTCAACAGTTTCATCAGCCTCACCGAGGATCTGGCCATCGAGCAGGCGAAAGCCGCCGATGCACGCCGGGCCAGCGGTGAGAGCGGCGCCCTGCTCGGCGCGCCGATCGCCCACAAGGATCTGTTCTGCACCCAGGGCATACGCACCAGCTGCGGCTCGAAGATGCTCGACAACTTCAAAGCCCCGTATGACGCCACTGTCGTTGCGAAACTGGCCGCTGCCGGCGCCGTGACCCTGGGCAAGACCAACATGGACGAATTCGCCATGGGTTCGGCCAACGAGTCGAGCTGGTACGGCGCAGTGAAAAACCCGTGGAACCTGGAACACGTGCCGGGCGGTTCGTCCGGTGGCTCGGCCGCCGCCGTGGCCGCTCGCCTGCTGCCTGCCGCCACCGCAACCGACACCGGCGGTTCGATCCGCCAGCCGGCAGCATTCACCAACCTCACCGGTTTGAAGCCGACCTACGGTCGCGTTTCGCGCTGGGGCATGATTGCCTACGCGTCCAGCCTTGATCAGGGCGGCCCGTTGGCGCGCACGGCCGAAGATTGCGCGATTCTGCTGCAAGGCATGGCCGGCTTCGACCCGAACGACTCCACCAGCATCGATGAGCCGGTTCCGGATTACTCCGCCAGCCTCGGCGAGTCGCTGCAAGGCCTGCGCATCGGCGTGCCGAAGGAATACTTCAGCGCCGGTCTCGACCCGCGCATTGCCGAGCTGATCCAGAACAGCATCCAGCAGTTGCAGAAGCTCGGTGCGGTGATCAAGGAAATCAGCCTGCCGAACATGCAGCACGCCATTCCGGCCTACTACGTGATCGCCCCGGCAGAAGCGTCTTCCAACCTGTCGCGTTTCGACGGCGTGCGTTTCGGCCATCGCTGCGAGAACCCGGAAAACCTCATCGACCTGTACAAACGCTCCCGTGGCGAAGGCTTCGGCGCGGAAGTACAGCGCCGGATCATGGTCGGTGCCTACGCGCTGTCCGCCGGTTACTACGACGCCTACTACCTGAAAGCGCAGAAGATTCGTCGTCTGGTGAAGAACGATTTCATGGCTGCCTTCAATGAAGTCGACATCATCCTCGGCCCGACCACGCCGAACCCGGCCTGGAAGCTTGGCGCCAAGAACAGCGACCCGGTCGCTGCCTATCTGGAAGACGTCTACACCATCACCGCCAACCTCGCCGGCCTGCCGGGCCTGTCGATGCCGGCCGGTTTTGTCGACGGTCTGCCGGTGGGCGTGCAGTTGCTCGCGCCGTACTTCCAGGAAGGCCGTTTGCTCAACGTTGCGCACCAGTATCAGCTCAACACTGACTGGCACACCCGCACCCCAACCGGCTTCTGAGGAGACACACATGCAATGGGAAGTCGTGATCGGGCTGGAGATTCACACTCAGCTCACCACCCGGTCGAAAATCTTTTCCGGTAGTTCCACCACCTTCGGTTCCGAGCCGAACACCCAGGCCAGCCTGATCGACCTGGGCATGCCCGGTGTGCTGCCGGTGCTCAACCAGGAAGCGGTGCGCATGGCGGTGATGTTCGGTCTGGCGATTGACGCCGAGATCGGCCAGCACAACGTGTTCGCCCGCAAGAACTACTTCTACCCGGATCTGCCGAAGGGCTATCAGATCAGCCAGATGGAATTGCCGATCGTTGGCAAAGGCCACCTGGACATCGCCCTGGAAGACGGCACGGTCAAACGCGTCGGCATCACCCGCGCGCACCTGGAAGAAGACGCCGGCAAGAGCCTGCACGAAGAATTCAACGGTGCCACCGGCATCGACCTGAACCGTGCCGGCACGCCGCTGCTGGAAATCGTTTCCGAGCCGGACATGCGCAGCGCCAAGGAAGCCGTGGCTTACGTCAAGGCGATCCACGCGCTGGTGCGCTACCTGGGCATCTGCGACGGCAACATGGCCGAAGGCTCGCTGCGTTGCGACTGCAACGTCTCGGTACGCCCGAAAGGCCAGGTCGAGTTCGGCACTCGCTGCGAGATCAAGAACGTCAACTCGTTCCGCTTCATCGAGAAGGCGATCAACTCCGAGATCCAGCGCCAGATCGAGCTGATCGAAGACGGCGGCAAAGTGATCCAGCAGACCCGCCTGTACGATCCGAACAAGGACGAGACCCGTCCGATGCGTTCGAAAGAGGAAGCCAACGACTACCGTTACTTCCCCGATCCGGACCTGCTGCCGGTGGTCATCGAAGAGTCGTTCCTCGGTGAAGTGCGAGCGACCCTGCCGGAACTGCCACCGCAAAAGCGCGAACGCTTCCAGAGCCAGTTCGGTCTGTCGGCCTACGACGCCAACGTGCTGGCCACCAGCCGTGAACAGGCGAATTACTTCGAGAAAGTCGCAGCCATCGGTGGCGACGCGAAACTGGCGGCGAACTGGGTGATGGTCGAGTTGGGCAGCCTGCTCAACAAGCAGGGCCTGGACATCGAAGACTCGCCAGTCTCCGCCGAGCAACTGGGCGGCATGCTGCAGCGCATCAAGGACAACACCATCTCCGGCAAGATCGCCAAGGTGGTGTTCGAAGCGATGGCCAACGGCGAAGGCAGTGCTGACGAGATCATCGAGAAGCGCGGCCTCAAGCAAGTCACCGACACCGGCGCGATCTCCGCCGTGCTCGATGAAATGCTCGCGGCCAACGCCGAACAGGTCGAACAGTACCGCGCGGCAGACGAAGCCAAACGCGGCAAGATGTTCGGCTTCTTCGTCGGCCAGGCCATGAAAGCCTCGAAAGGCAAGGCCAACCCGCAGCAGGTGAACGAACTGCTGAAAAGCAAGCTCGAAGGCTGACCACCAATGGAGCCAGATCCAAAGCCTGGCTCCATCCCCTGTGGAAGGGACCTGTGGCGAGGGGATTTATCCCCGTTGGGCCGCGAAGCGGCCCCAATTGCTGAGCTTGATTTGCACCAGATAAATCGAGTTCTCAGTTTTGGGACTGCTGCGCAGTCCAACGGGGATAAATCCCCTCGCCACAGGTCACTCCTACATTTGATCCGGGATACCTTTGAATGAAGCGTCTGTTGCTGAGCAGCGCCCTGCTCTCCCTGCTGGCCGGTTGCGCCAGTACCGACACCATCGACCCGCACGGTTACGACCAGACCGGCGTCGCCTCCTACTATGGAGCCAAACATCACGGTAAACGCACCGCCAGCGGCGAAGCGTTCAACCAGCATTCCCTGACCGCCGCCCACCGCCAGTTGCCGTTCGGCACGCGAGTGAAGGTCACCAACCTGAAAAATGATGAATCAGTCGTGGTCCGCATCAATGACCGTGGCCCGCACACCCGTGGCCGGCTGATCGATCTGTCGCGCGAGGCCGCCGATGAAATCGGCATGCTGCGCAGCGGCACCGCACGGGTTCGCGTGCAGGCCCTGGACTGATGGAGCGCCGACCATTTTCGGACTAGCCGATCTGCCGCTGATCAACGTCGTCGAATTGTTCAGTGGCCTGGTTCTTTTGATCATCGGCGCCGAGCTGATGGTGCGCGCCGCCGTTCGTCTGGCCGAGCGCCTGCATGTGCGTCCGCTGATCATCGGCCTGACCATCGTCGCCCTCGGCAGCAGCGCCCCGCAAATGGCCGTGAGCCTGCAAGCGGCGCTGACCGACAACCCGGACATCGCCGTCGGCAGCGTGGTCGGCAGCGGCATCTTCAATATCCTCGTAACCCTTGGCCTCTCTGCACTGATCATCCCGCTGCGCGTGTCGCGGCAATTGGTGCGTCTGGATATCCCGTTGATGATCGGTGCCAGCCTGCTGGTATTCATCCTCGCCTGGAATAAAGACCTCGGGCGTTTCGACGGCGTCCTGCTGCTCGGCGCGTTGGCGCTGTACCTTGGCTTGTTGTTCCGCCAGTCGCGACACTCGACCCGCCCCCATACCGAACGCCCGAAGGATACGCAGCAATCCTGGCTGATCAGTGTGCTGATGATTCTCGCTGGCCTGGCCATGCTGGTGTTCGCCGGGCGTTTGCTGCTCGGCGCCGCCGTGGTCGTGGCCACCGACTTGGGCCTGTCGGAACGGGTCATCGGTCTGACCGTGGTCGCGGTCGGCACTTCGCTGCCGGAGCTGGCGACTTCGCTGATCGCTGCGTTGCGCGGGCAGCGCGACATTGCCGTGGGCAACGTGATCGGCGCCAACCTGTTCAACCTGCTCGGGGTGCTCGGGCTGACCGCCCTACTCGCACCGACGCCGCTTTCCGTTTCCCCGAATGCGCTGGATTTCGACTTGCCGGTGATGCTCGGCGTCGCGGCGCTGTGCCTGCCAGTGTTTTACTCGGGCTATCGCGTGACCCGGGCCGAAGGCTTGCTGCTGCTCGGTTTGTATCTGGTCTACGGGCTGCATGTGGTGTCGTTCACCACCGGCATGCCGCTGGCCGGCAAACTCGAGCGCTTGATGCTGTTTTATGTCCTGCCGGCGCTGCTGACGTTTCTGCTGTTCACGTCGATCCGCGCCTGGCGTCGCCAACACCACAAGAGAGATGTGCCATGAGCGAGTCGAAGCAGTCCGGGGTTGAAATCCGTCGTCAGGTCATGGGCGATGCGTTCGTTGATCGCGCCATGGGCAACGCCACCGAGTTCACCCAGCCGTTGCAGGATTTCGTCAATGAACACGCCTGGGGTGGCGTGTGGAATCGCGAAGGTTTGTCGCTGAAAACCCGCAGCCTGATTACCCTCGCCGCGCTGACCGCGTTGAAGTGTCCGCAGGAGTTGAAGGGCCACGTGCGCGGTGCCCTGAACAATGGCTGCAGCGTGGAAGAGATTCGCGAAGCGCTGCTGCATTGCGCGGTGTATGCCGGCGTGCCGGCGGCGATCGATGCGTTTCGCGCGGCGCAGGAAGTGATTGATACCTACCAGAAACCTGAGTGATTCAGTGCTGCTGAAATAGCTTTCGCGAGCAGGCTCGCTCCCACACCTGGAATGCATTTCAAATGTGGGAGCGAGCCTGCTCGCGAAGAGGCCCTGACAGACACTGCAAATCCTTGTCAGATCCACCCACCCCACTGCAACACAAAGATCCCGACGTTGGTGGTAATCGCCGCCATCAAAGTGGTCATCACGATAATCGCCGCTGCCAGCTCATGATTGCCCTGCGCCGCCCGGGCCATGACGAAACTCGCCGCCGCCGTCGGGCTGCCAAAGTAGAGAAACAGAATCCCCAATTCCGCCCCGCGAAAGCCCCACAGCCATGCCCCCAGTGTCGCCAGCACCGGCAGACCGATCATCTTCACCAGGCTGGAACTGAGCGCCATGTTGCCGCTCTTGCGCAGCGCCGCCAGTGACAGCGTGCCACCGATACAGATCAGCGCCAGTGGCAAAGTGGTCTGCGCCAGATACTGGCCGGAGGTCTCCACCCAGCCCGGCAGTCCGATCTTGAAATAGGCAAACGGCGCTGCCGAAATCACGCTGATGATCAGCGGGTTGCTGAACACGCTTTTGCAGATGCTCCACGGATCGGACTTGATCACCGGGCTGTACACCGCCAGCACAATGGTCGACAGGGTGTTGTAGAACAGGATCACCAGCGCCGCGAGAATTGCCCCGAGGGAAATGCCGTAATCGCCGTACATGCTCGCGGCGAGCGCCAGGCCTATCACGCCGTTGTTGCCGCGAAACGCACCCTGGGTGTAGATGCCGCGATCTTCGCGCGGACACCTGAAAATCGCCCACCCCCAGGCCACAGCGAAACTCACCAGCGTTGCGAGGGAAAAGTAGATCAGTAGCGAAGGTTGCAGCGCGGCGTGCAGGTCGGCGTGGAGGATGCCGAGAAACAGCAGCGCCGGCATGGTCACGTTGAACACCAGCGACGAGGCGGTGTGGATGAAGTTGTCGTTGATCCAGTCGATGCGCTTGAGCAGCACACCGAGAAACAGCATGGCAAACACCGGCGCGGTGATGTTCAGGGTTTCAAGAAAGATTGCCAGCATGCCGGGGAGCCTTGGGTGAGCGTCGATAGGGGGCTAATGATAAGCCACTTTCACCCTGATCGTTCCCACGCTCTGCGTGGGAATGCAGCCCCGGGACGCTCTGCGTCCCAAAGCGTGACGCGGAGCGTCACATGAGGCATTCCCACGCAGAGCGTGGGAACGATCACAGGCACCGCAAGTCCTCCGGCGTCTGGCAGATCGCTTTCGCGAGCAGGCTCGCTCCCACATTTGCAATGCATATCCCTGTGGGAGCGAGCCTGCTCGCGAAGAACGATGACGCGGTCTCAGGTAATCGGCGCCGGGTTGAACAAGGTGATGTCGTTGTGCAGCTTGTGTTTCTCCGCCCAGGTCTGTTGCTTGCCACTGGCAACGTCCAGGTAATAGTGAAACAACTCCCAGCCCAGTTCTTCGATGGTCGCGCGCCCGGTGGCAATGCGTCCGGCATCGATGTCGATCAGATCCGGCCAGCGCTGCGCCAGTTCAGTCCGCGTCGATACCTTGACCACCGGCGCCATGGCCAGCCCATAAGGCGTGCCGCGACCGGTGGTGAACACGTGCAGGTTCATCCCCGCCGCCAGTTGCAACGTACCGCAGACAAAATCGCTGGCCGGCGTCGCGCAGAAAATCAGGCCCTTGTGCTTGAAACGCTCGCCCGGGCCGAGCACGCCATTGATCGCGCTGCTGCCGGACTTGACGATCGAGCCCAGCGACTTCTCGACAATGTTCGACAACCCGCCCTTCTTGTTGCCCGGCGTGGTGTTGGCGCTGCGATCGGCTTCGCCCTTGGCCAAGTAACGGTCGTACCAGTCCATCTCGCGCACCAGCTCTTCGGCGACGGTTTGCGTTTGCGCCCGCGACGTCAGCAGATAGATCGCATCGCGCACTTCGGTGACTTCGGAAAACATCACCGTCGCCCCGGCACGCAGCAGCAAATCCGAGGCATAACCCAGCGCCGGGTTGGCGGTGATGCCGGAGAAGGCATCGCTGCCGCCACACTGCATACCGAGAATCAGCTCGGAGGCCGGCACGGTTTCGCGACGGCGCTGGTCGAGTTTCTTCAAGCGCACTTCGGCCAGCTCCATGATCTGTTCGATCATTTCGGTAAAGCCGTGACTGGAATCCTGCAAGCGGTACAGCCACGGATCGCTGAGATCCACCGAGGCATCGTCCTCGTGCATCACCTGCCCGGCCTGCAATTTCTCGCAGCCCAGACCGATCACCAGCGCCTCGCCACCCAGGTTCGGGTTGCGCGCCAGATTGCGCACGGTACGAATCGGGATATAGGCGTCGGTGGCGGTAATCGCCACACCGCAGCCATAACTGTGGGTCAGTGCCACCACGTCATCGACGTGCGGGTACTTCGGCAACAACTCTTCCTTGATGCGCTTGACCGCATGATCGAGCACGCCGGTGACGCACTGCACGGTGGTGGTGATGCCGAGAATGTTGCGCGTGCCGACGGTGCCGTCGGCGTTGCGATAACCCTCGAACGTGAAGCCTTCCAGCGGTGCCTGCGCATCCGGCACATCGGTGGACAGCGGCAAGCTGTCCAGCGGCGGCGCGGTCGGCATGCGCAGTTGATCTTCCTTGACCCAACTGCCACGACGGATCGGCTGCAAGGCATAGCCGATGATCTGCCCATAACGAATCACCGGGCCGCCTTCGGGAATATCCTCCAGGGTGACCTTGTGGCTCTGCGGTACGAAATCCAGGGTGACCAGGCCGTCGGCGAACTCGGTACCGGCCGGTACGCCCTGATCGTTGACCACCACTACAACGTTGTCCCGCTCGTGCAGGCGGATGTAGCGCGGCGAGTCGGAATGTTCAATCAACTGCATGACGCCGCTCCTCAGGAATGCGCTTGAGACAAATTGCCGGTGGCTTCATTGCCGCCCTTGGCTGGCGGCTCTTTCAACACCACACGCTTGATCGGGCCGACGATCACCAGATAGCTGAACACCGCGACCAGTGCGTTGGCACCGACAAACACCAGCGCCCACTTGAACGAGCCGGTGGAGCTGATGATGTAGCCGATGACGATCGGCGTGGTGATCGAAGCGATGTTGCCGAAGGTGTTGAACAAGCCACCGCTCAGACCGGCGATCTGTTTCGGCGAAGTGTCGGAAACCACCGCCCAGCCCAGTGCGCCAACGCCTTTGCCGAAGAATGCCAGGGCCATGAAGCCGACAACCATCCATTCAACTTCAACATAGTTGCACGCCACGATGCTGCTCGACACCAACAGGCCGGCGATGATCGGCGCCTTGCGAGCGAAAGTCAGCGAATGGCCCTTGCGCAGCAGGTAGTCGGAAATCACCCCGCCGAGCACGCCGCCGATAAAGCCGCAGATCGCCGGCAACGAAGCGATGAAACCGGCCTTGAGAATGGTCATGCCACGCTCTTGCACCAGATACACCGGGAACCAGGTCAGGAAGAAATAGGTGATGCCGTTGATGCAGTACTGGCCCAGATACACGCCCAGCATCATGCGGTTGGTCAGCAGCTGACGGATGTAATCCCACTTCGGACCGTCGGACTTCTTGCCCTTCTGATCCATGTCGACCATGCCGCCGTTGTCAGCGATGTGCTTGAACTCGGCCTCGTTGACCCGTGGGTGTTCGCGCGGGCTGTAGATGACTCTCAGCCACACCAGCGAGAACACGATACCGAGGATACCCATGACGATGAACACGTGCTCCCAGCCGAAGCTGTAGACGATCCAGCCCATCAACGGCGCGAACAGCACGGTGGCAAAGTATTGCGCCGAGTTGAAGATCGCCGAAGCGGTGCCGCGTTCAGCGGTCGGGAACCACGCCGCCACGATGCGCGCGTTGCCGGGGAACGATGGCGCTTCGGCCAGGCCCACCAGAAAACGCAGCATGAACAGCGCAACCACTGCCGTGGACATGCCGAATTCACCGACGAAGCCTTGCAGCACGGTGAACAGCGACCAGGTGAAAATGCTCAGGGCATAGACTTTTTTCGAGCCGAAGCGATCGAGCAGCCAGCCACCGGGAATTTGCCCGGCGACGTAGGCCCAACCGAATGCGGAGAAGATGTAGCCGAGGGTGACGGCGTCAATGCCAAGGTCCTTTTGCAGGCTGGAGCCGGCAATGGCGATCGTGGCACGGTCGGCGTAATTGATCGTGGTCACCAGAAACAGCATGAGCAGGATCAAATAGCGGACGTGAGTCGGCTTGGAGGATTGCATGCAGATGTACTCCCACTGATTATTTTTATGCGGGTAAAACATTCTTTGGTCTTTGTGGGAGCTGGCTTGCCAGCGATGGCATCAGCGCGGCGTGCCTGCAGCACCGCGTTGCCTGAATCGCTGGCAAGCCAGCTCCCACAGGTATTGCGTGTATCAGGAACCGATGTAGGCAGTCTTCACGACCGTGTAGAACTCTTGTGCATAGCGGCCCTGCTCACGGGAGCCGTAGGACGAGCCTTTACGCCCGCCGAACGGTACGTGGTAATCCACGCCGGCGGTCGGCAGGTTGACCATCACCATCCCGGCCTGGGAGTGGCGCTTGAAGTGGTTGGCGTACTTCAGCGAGGTGGTGGCGATGCCGGCCGACAAGCCGAATTCGGTGTCGTTGGCCATTGCCAGCGCAGCTTCGTAATCGGCCACGCGAACGATGTTGGCCACCGGGCCGAAGATCTCTTCGCGGCTGATACGCATCGACGCTTCGCTGTCGGCGAACAGGGTTGGCGCGAGGAAGTAGCCCTCAGTGTCGCAAGTCACCACACCGCCGCCGCTGACCAGACGTGCACCTTCGGACTGGCCGATGTCGATGTACTTCATGTCCTGCTCAAGCTGCGCCTGGGAGACCACCGGACCGATGTCGGTGCCGGCTTTCAGCGCGTGGCCGACCTTGATCGACTTCATGCGCTCGGCCATCGCTTCAACGAACTTGTCGTGAATGCCGGCGGTAACGATCAGACGGCTCGACGCAGTGCAGCGCTGGCCGGTGGAGTAGAACGCGCTCTGCACCGACAGCTCGACCGCTTGCTTGAGGTCGGCGTCGTCGAGAATGATCTGCGGGTTCTTGCCGCCCATTTCCAGCTGCACCTTGGCCTGGCGCGAAACGCAGTTGACCGCGATCTGACGACCCACGCCCACCGAACCGGTGAAGCTGATGCCGTCGACTTTCGGGCTGTTGACCAACGCCTCGCCAACCACGCGACCGCTGCCCATTACCAGGTTGAACACACCGGCCGGGAAGCCCGCGCGGGAAATGATTTCGGCCAGCGCCCAGGCGCAGCCCGGCACCAGATCGGCAGGCTTGAGTACGACGCAGTTGCCATAGGCCAGGGCCGGAGCAATTTTCCACGCCGGGATGGCGATCGGGAAGTTCCACGGGGTGATCAGACCGACCACGCCCAGCGCTTCGCGGGTGACTTCGACGTTGACGCCCGGGCGAACCGACGGCACGTAGTCACCGGACAGGCGCAGGCATTCACCGGCGAAGAACTTGAAAATATTGCCGGCGCGGGTCACTTCACCGATCGCTTCCGGCAGGGTCTTGCCCTCTTCACGGGCCAACAGCGTGCCGAGCTCTTCGCGACGGGCGAGGATCTCGCTGCCGACTTTATCCAGCGAATCGTGACGGGCCTGAATGCCCGACGTGGAGTACGCCGGGAACGCAGCGCGGGCAGCGTCGATGGCGGCATTGACCTGGATCAGGTCAGCCTTGGCGTAGTCGCCGATGGTGTCGCTGAGTTCGGACGGGTTGATGTTGGCCGAGTAATCGGCACCGGCGACCCATTCGCCATTGATGTAGTTGTCGTAGCGTTTTGCAGTTGTCACAGGGCAGCCCTCAACTCTAAAAGCCTTCACGCAAAAAGCCGCTGATTGCTCAGCGGCCTCGCTTTTCTCGTTTATTGCGCGCCTTGCTTGTCGATCAGCGCGGCGAGCATTTCGTACTCTTCGCCGGTCAGGTCGGTCAGCGGCGCACGCACCGGACCTGCGTCATAGCCGGCGATTTTTGCACCTGCCTTGACGATGCTCACGGCATAACCGGCCTTGCGGTTACGGATGTCCAGGTACGGCAGGAAGAAGTCGTCGATGATCTTGCCGACGGCGGCGTGATCTTCGCGAGCGATCGCGTGGTAGAAGTCCATCGCGGTTTTCGGGATGAAGTTGAACACCGCCGAGGAGTAGACCGGCACGCCCAACGCCTTGTAGGCAGCGGCGTAGACTTCAGCGGTCGGCAGACCACCCAGGTAGCTGAAGCGATCACCGAGGCGGCGACGGATCGACACCATCAACTCGATATCGCCCAGGCCATCCTTGTAGCCGATCAGGTTCGGGCAGCGCTCGGCCAGACGTTCCAGCAGCGGCGCGTTGAGGCGGCAAACGTTGCGGTTGTAGACGACCACACCGATATTCACCGATTTGCACACGGCTTCAACGTGGGCGGCAACACCGTCCTGGCTCGCTTCGGTCAGGTAGTGCGGCAGCAGCAGCAGGCCTTTGGCGCCCAGACGCTCGGCTTCCTGAGCGTATTCGATGGCCTGGCGGGTCGAACCACCGACGCCGGCCAGGATCGGCACGCTGGTTGCGCAGGTGTCGACGGCAGTCTTGATGATTTCCGAGTATTCGCTGGCGGCCAGGGAGAAGAACTCACCGGTGCCACCGGCGGCGAACAGAGCCGAAGCGCCATACGGAGCCAGCCATTCCAGGCGTTTGATGTAGCCCGCGCGGTTGAAATCGCCCTGCGCGTTGAAATCGGTTACCGGGAAAGACAGCAGGCCGGCAGAGAGGATGGACTTCAGTTCTTGTGGATTCATTATTCGAACACCCTGGTAGCAACGTTTTATTGTGAGTGGACCGTTCAGCCTTCGCCGAAGTTGTAGGTCATCGTACAACTTAAAAAATAACCGTCAACTGCATTTCATCGTTGGCAGGGCTTTTTTGTCCGACAAAATCACTGCCTATGCTTCTGGAAATCGCTGGAAGGCCCGTCCTTGAAGCATTTGCTCGCGGAAATATCTGGTCTGGATTCGTTTAATTCTGAGAGGACCAGCGGCTCGTAAAGTACCTCGACTGCCACGAAGGATCGTGGCGGACCACTCAAAGGAAGCCGCTATGTCGATGCATTTTGCCGCCCCCACCCTCACCCACATCGCCCCTGCGCAAGACGACTGCGTGACACTTCAGCTCTCGCAACTGCCGGAGATCCTCACCGTGCAGGTCCCGGATTCCAGCGATTTCGAGGCGAACTGGAGCGTCTACGCGATCCTCGGCAGCGATGGCGAGGAACCCGAATGGGAAGGTGATGAGGTGGACACTGGCGCCTGGGACGACGCCGAGGATGAAATGGAAAAGCTGCTCGACATCGAGGTGCAGTTGCCCAAAGAGGCGCTGCAACCTTACCTGAACCGTGAGGTGGAGCTGCGCTACAAATTTCGTGACGAGTCGAGCATGGAGCCGTATTCGCTGCCGCTGCGAATGCGCATAGAGGCGTAAGACTCAGCTTCGCTGCGCCTGCGCCTCTTCATGGGCCTGGCGCAGTCTTTCACGGCTATTGGTCAGGTGCAGACGCATCGCCGCACGCGCGGCATCGGAGTCCTGACGGGCAATCGCGTCGTAGATTTCCTCGTGCTCGCGGCTCAGGCGGCTCATGTAATGCTGTTGATCATCGTGGGCCAGGCGCGCCGAGTTCAGCCGCGTACGCGGAATGATGCTGGTACCCAGGTGGGTCATGATGTCGGTGAAGTAGCGGTTGCCGGTGGACAGGGCGATTTCCAGGTGGAAAGCAAAGTCCGACGACACCGCATCGCTGGCATGCGAGGCGCTTTCGTTCAGGGCGTCGAGGGCGGCGCGCATGGTTGCCAGTTGTTCGGGGCTGCGGCGTTGCGCGGCAAGGCCGGCGGATTCGACTTCGAGGCTGATGCGCAATTCGAGAATCGCCAGGACGTCACGCAGAGTGACGACAGTGGCCGGGTCGATGCGGAAACCGCTCGGGCTCGGTGTGTCGAGAACAAAGGTGCCAATGCCGTGGCGGGTTTCCACCTGACCAGCGGCCTGCAGACGGGAAATCGCCTCGCGCACCACGGTGCGGCTGACACCATGGGCTTCCATGATCGCCGACTCGGTGGGCAATTTGTCGCCACGCTTGAGCAGGCCATCACGGATCTGCTCGCTCAACACCGTCACCAATTCCTGGGCGAGGCTGCGGCGCTTGCGGGGGAGGCGCGGGGTGTCGATCAGCTTTTCCATGGTCTGCATCTTGTCTCGAAAGTTCGGCTTGGCGCCATCATAGCTCAAGCGAGTTGTACGATCACCGGGCAGATCACATTACCCCACTGTGGGAGCGAGCCTGCTCGCGAAAGCGGTGGTTCAGACGACAGATTCGTCGACCAAGACGGCCCCTTCGCGAGCAGGCTCGCTCCCACAGGTGAGTGTTCAGACAGTTATAGCCTGTTCGACCAGACGACCGCTGTCGATCCGCACATGCCGTGGATGGAATCGTTTCAAACTGCTTCGGTGACCGACGCTGACGATGCTCAGACCCGGAATCTCGTCAATCAACGCTTGATACAAGGTCGCCTCATCCTCTTCATCCATCGCCGATGTAGCCTCGTCCATGTACAGCCATTGCGGTGCATAAAGGAGCGCGCGGGCGAAGGCCAGGCGTTGTTGCTCGCCCGGCGAGAGCATGCGCTGCCAGTGATTGGCTTCATCCAGCCGCCCGACCAAGTGCGGCAGACGACAGGTTTCCAGCACCTGTG
This sequence comes from Pseudomonas sp. Sample_20, assembly GCF_004307585.1. Lineage (NCBI taxonomy): Bacteria > Pseudomonadati > Pseudomonadota > Gammaproteobacteria > Pseudomonadales > Pseudomonadaceae > Pseudomonas > Pseudomonas sp. Sample_20. The sequence goes on from NZ_RCOA01000043.1 coordinate 46,944, forward strand.
CATAACGCTCCGGCGCGTAAGTATCGCCCGGCTGTGGATAACTCAGCGCTTCACGCAATGTGCCGATCGGCAGATAAGGCTTCTGCGGCAAGAACAGATAACGCGCTGCCGGCAAACGAATATTGCCGTGCCCCGCCGGCCACAAATGCCCCATCGCTCGCAGCAGTGTCGACTTGCCGCTGCCGGAACGGCCGCTGAGCATCACTCGCTCACCCGGTTCAACGGTCATGTCAGCGTCGGTCAGCAGGTGACGACCATCAGCCAGATCCAGGCCGAGGTTGTGCACCTGCAACTCACTGCCCTGATTCTGCACGTCGATGGCCGGGGTGCGTTGTTCGTTGTCGCTCATGGCCTGACGGAAACTCAGCAGACGATCACAGGTGGCGCGCCACGCGGCGAGATCCGAGTAGGCGGTGATAAACCAGCTGAAATTCTCCTGCACGTTGCCGAACGCCGAGTTGATTTGCATCAGCTCGCCCAGTTCGATCTTTCCGGACAGATAGCGCGGTGCGGCGACGACAAACGGGAAAATGATTGCGATCTGACCGTAGCCGGAGGTGAAGAACGTCAGGCGCTTGGACACGCGCATGATGTCCCAGAAATTGTGCCAGACCAGCCCGAAGCGGTTGCTCAGGCGGCGGTTCTCATTCGGTTCGCCGTTGTACAAGGCGATGCTTTCCGCGTTCTCACGCACGCGCACCATGGAAAAACGCAGGTCTGCTTCGAAGCGTTGTTGCTTGTTGTTCAGACCGATCAGACGGCGACCGATCAAATGCGTCAGCCAACTGCCGACCGCTGCATACAACAGCGCACACCAGAACATGTAGCCGGGAATCTCGATGCCGAACACTTCGATACTGCCCGACACTCCCCACAAAATGATCGAGAACGACACCAGACTGACAATCGTGCGCAGCAGCCCGAGGCCCAGGCTCAGGGTGTTGGCGGTGTAAGTGTTGAGGTCTTCGGAAATCCGCTGGTCGGGGTTATCGGTATAACCGCCCTGCTCCAGCTGATAGTAATTCTTGTGGTCGAGCCAGCGCTTGAAGTGCTTTTCGGTCAGCCAAGCCCGCCAGCGAATCGTCAGCATCTGCGTCAGATACAACCGATACACCGCGCCGAGAATCGCCACCGTCGCGATGCCGCAGAAATACAGGATCAACTGCCAGAACGCGGCTTCATCCTTTCTCTGCAAAGCGTTGTAGAAATCCTTGTACCAACTGTTGATCCACACCGAGATCGCTACGCTGAACAGCGTCAGCGCAATTACGGCAATCAGCAACGTCCAGGCCTTGCCCTTCTCTTCGCTGCGCCAGTAAGGCGTGGTCATCGCCCAGACTTTGCGAAAAAACTGCCCGCGCACAGCATCGTTGACCGCGGAATATTCAGCGTTCTGATTCATGGATAAGGCTCGATAGTAAAAAGAACGGACACGCGCCGATCATAGATGATCGGCGCGTTTTATCGCGAGGGCTGGCGATAGTCGTTCAGCGCAGGTTCAGCGACGAACCGGACGCTTCTGCAGTTTGCGTTGCAGGGTGCGGCGGTGCATGCCCAGCGCGCGGGCCGTGGCGGAAATGTTGCCTTCGTGCTCGGTGAGCACGCGCTGGATGTGCTCCCATTGCAGGCGATCGACCGACATCGGGTTTTCCGGCACCAGACTGTCGAGGTCGGCATGCTCGGACAGCAGCGCGGCCAGAACGTCGTCGGCATCGGCGGGTTTGCACAGGTAGTTGCAGGCGCCACGCTTGATCGCCTCGACTGCCGTGGCAATGCTCGAATAACCGGTGAGGATCACCACGCGCATTTCCGGATCGAGTTCCAGCAGCTTGGGCAGCAGGACCAGACCGGAGTCGCCGTCCATTTTCAGGTCCAGCGCGGCGTAATCAGGCAGATCGGCCTGGGCGATGGTCAGGCCTTCTTCCGCAGAACCGGCAGTGCTGACGCGAAAGCCGCGGCGGGCCATGGCGCGGGCCATGACGCGGGTGAAGGTCGCGTCGTCGTCGACCAGCAGCAGATGCGGCAGTTCTTCGCCTTCGACTTGGATTTCGTCACTCATGTTGGTCTCCTCGGGCGCCGTGGGGCAGGCGCAGCTCGGTGAGCGTGCCGCCTTCCTCATGACTATAGAGTTTCACTGAGCCGCCGGCGCGTGTCACGCTGGCCTTGCTCAAAAACAGGCCCAGGCCGAAACCTTTGCCCTTGGTGGTAAAAAACGGCTTGCCGATCTGCTCGGCGATGGCCAGCGGCACACCGGCGCCGTGGTCGCGAATGCTGATCGTCAAAGTCTCTGCGTCCCAGTCCAGCGTCACCTGGAGATTTTCCGGGCAGGCGTCGGCTGCATTGTTGAGCAGATTCAGCAAAGCCTGGGTCAGATCCGGCGGCGGCGCCATGCGCGGCACCGCACCCTGGCCGAGACGCTGGAAGCGGTAACTGGCTTCCGGGCGCATCAGGTGCCAACGGTTCAACGCCTCGTCGAGCCAGTCGGTGACGTCCTGCATCTCCACCGCCAGACGCCGGTTGGCCTCGGCGGCGCGGACCAGTTGCTGCAAGGTTTCCTTGCACAGCTTGACCTGATCCTGCAGCACTTTCAGATCGTCCTGCAGCAACGCATCGGGGTGATCCTGCTGCATTTCCTTGAGCAGCACGCTCATGGTCGCCAGCGGTGTGCCCAATTCATGCGCAGCACCGGCGGCCTGGGTCGCAACGGCGAGCAGCTGCTGATCGCGCAGGCCTTCTTCGCGGCGAATCGCGCGCAATTCTTCCTGCCGGCGCAGCTCTTCAGCCATACGCGCGGCGAAGAACGTGATGACCGCAGCAGCCAGGGCAAAGCTCAGCCACATGCCGTAGATCTGCAGATTCTCACGGGCGACCGGCAGGGTTTCCAGCGGATAGAAACGCGTCAGCATCAGCGTGTACAGCGCCAGCGCGATACCGGACAGAATCACCGAATAACGCCACGGCAGCGTCACCGCCGCGATGGTCAGCGGCACCAGATAATAAGAAACGAAGGGGTTGGTCGAACCGCCGGAGAAATACAGCAGCGCACTGTGGATCACCAGATCGCAGGCCAGTTGCAGCGCGTATTCGAGCTCGGTCACCGGCCACGATGTGCGCAGGCGCACGGCAGTGAACACGCAGAGCAGAATCGAACAGCCCAGGGTCATCGCCAATTGCACCCACGGCAACGGCAACAATTGCAGCCAGTAGGCCAGGCCCACGGACCCGGCCTGCGCGGCGAGCACCAGGGTGCGGATGAAAGTCAGCCGCCAGAGGTTCTGGCGAGTGGCGGAAGTCAGTTGTACGGGGGCGAGCATGAGCTCTCCTGATGAGCGCTCCAGGCGGATCGCACGGAGTATAACCAAGGCGCGGGGTTCAGAGGCGAAAGTGCGGCAAACGACCACATGGCGACGATGGAGAATTCATCTGAGTTGAAGAAGATTCCGAGGGCTATTGGAGATCAATTGTGGCGAGGGGATTTGTCCCCACTGGGTGGCGGAGCCGCCCCCAAATCATGCGACCTCATTTAACCAGACATACCGCATCAGCCGGATTTGCGACTGCTGCGCAGCCGAACGGGGATAAATCCCCTCGCCACAGAAGCACTCCCCACTGCGCGCAGGCATCTGTATAGAAGTTGTAACTGGGCGAACCGGATCATAGAAGTTAGAGTCTGATGGTTCACGCAGGCCGCGACTCATCACCTGCGCCTCATTCAAGGAGCCTTCATGCACACATTTCGCCGCAGCGCCGCCCTCCTCGCCCTGACCGTCGGCAGCGTCGCCAGCCTCCCGGTTCTGGCCGCCGATGAGCTGCACTACAACCAGATTTCCCTGCGCGCCGAAGTCAGCCAGGAAGTGGCCCGCGACCAGATGATCGTGACGCTCTACACCGAAGAGCAGAACACCGACCCGGCCAAACTCGCCGCCGCCATCAGCACCACCATGAACAAGGCCACCGTCCAGGCCAAGCAAGTCAAAGACATCACCCTGCGTACGGGCAGCCGCAACAGCTACCCGATCTACGACACCAAAGGCCAGAAAATCACCGGCTGGCGCGAACGCGCCGAACTGCGCCTGGAAAGCACCGACTTCGCCGCCCTGTCCAAACTCACCGGCGAGCTGCTGACCGACCTGAAAATGGGCGGCATGGACTTCGCCATCGCCGACCCGACCCGCAAGGCCAGCGAAGACCAGTTGCTCAAAGAAGCCGTCACCGCCTTCAAGACCCGCGCCCAACTGGCCACCGACGCCCTGGGCGGCAAAGGCTACAAAATCGTCAACCTGAACCTCAACAGCAACGGTTACCCACAACCGTACCTGCGCGCGCCGATGATGATGAAAGCCGCGGCCATGGATTCCGCGCCAGTCACGCCGGAAGTCGAAGCAGGCACCAGCCAGGTCAGCATGACCGCCGATGGCTCGATTGAAGTGTTGATGCAGTGATTTGAGCTTGGCTGAATGAAGGACCGGCAATCAGTCAATGGTTGCCGGTTTTTTTGTGCCCGGGTTTTGTAGTGAATGATCCACCGCTATCGCTGACAAGCCAGCTCCCACAGGTTTTGTAGTGTCTTGAAATCGCATATAACCCTGTGGGAGCGGGCTTGCCCGCGAAAAACGATAACGCGGTGGCCCTGACTGATTACGTACGCGGATCAACCCGATCCAGCGCCCGATTCACCGCCAGCTCCGCCAGCATGATGATCTGCTGAATCGCCAGCGCCGTATTGCGCTGCGGACGACCGAGCTGATCGGCGAAATCGCTGGCCAGCGTATTGGCTGAAGCGAGGGACTCACAGGCGTGAGCCAGCAGGCTTTCGGTGTCGATGTCGGGCCGGATCAGAAACATCGTGCCGGGTGGATGGGGTTTGCCGGGGGGCGGGCAGAGATAGAAATCGAGGGCACGCTTGATGGCTTCGCGGTTCTTCGCGAGATCGTCGGCGCGCAGCGCGGCTTCAAGGGGGGTTGAGGTTTCTTCGGGTGGGTCGGGGACTGGTTTGCTCATGCGCTTCACCTATGAGGTTGAGCCATCTCGATGCCGTTTCTCACACGGCGAAGAGGTGGCAGCTTTGTGCGGGGTGAGAAAACCGGTCATAGGCACCCGGCCGGACATAAGCCCGCCCGCACAGAGCCGCCATAACGCACTTGCAGGCAGCAAACTTGCTGGCGGCAATTATGCGGATCTGGGCACTGAATGACTATGAATGTCGGGTTCTCACACCCGATCGCTGAACAACCAGCGACGACCCAAGCCTAGAGAGCGGACGTCCGACGGACAACCTGAAAATCTTGTGGGAAGGTTCTGGCTGTTTCGCAGCGGATTTAAACAGCCAAAAAGCAAACCCTCACCCTAACCCTCTCCCAGAGGGAGAGGGGACTGACCGAGGTGTTTGGGGGAGATACGCCAACGTGAAACTCCGAGTTGAACTCAGGATTTGAAAAGCACACAAATCAGCCCCCTCTCCTCGGGGAGAGGGCTGGGGTGAGGGGCAAATCCACAACAAAAATAACGCCGAACACCCGCTCTTCACCACTCAATAGGCCGAGTGTCAGCTCGCCTGCTCTTGATCCACCGGCGACGTCGGAAGGCTGAGTGGAGGGATTGATCCGGGCGTGGGAGCGCAGCGACCGTCTGGCGCAGCCAGACACAGCGGAAGGAGGTGCAGCGAAGCAAACCGGAGCCGCTGCGCCCGGATCAGTCCCGGAGCGAAGGAACCCGAGCCTGCGAGGGCCGAACGCAGGAGCAAGCCTTTTCGGTTACCTTTTTGGCGTTTGAAAAAGGTGACCCGCCGTAAGGGAGGAACCGTAATCAGCAACACCCGCAGCAACGGATATTCACCCAAAACCCCAACAGCCTGGTCGGCCCACAGGCCGCCACGGCCCCAAAAAAAAGCCCCTCAAAACCGAGGGGCCCAAAAAAACCAGTCAGAAACCCGAATCAGGTCATCTGAATAATGGTCTGCATAATCGTGCTCTGAGTCGAAATGGTCTTGGCGTTCGCCTGATAGTTGCTCTGACCCTTGATCAGATCAACCAGCTCGTTGGTCAGGTTAACGTTCGACTCTTCCAGCGAGTTGGACACCACCTCACCCAACGTACCGGTCTTCGGCGCGTCGTAGCCCGGAATACCCGAAGCGAAAGTCTCTTTCCAGCTGGTACCGCCGACAGCCTGCAAGCCCTGTTCGTTGGTGAAGCTGGCCAGCGCAACCTGGCCGATCGCCTTGCTCTGGTTGTTACTGAAGTTGGCAAACAGCGTACCGGTGCCGTCGATGGTCAGGTTAGTGATCTGGCCAGTCGCGTAACCATCCTGAGTCGGGATCGTACGCGAGGTATCAGCGTTGTACTGAGTGGTGTTGGCCATCGAGATGGTCACGCCATTCGGATTCGCTGCCGCGCCGTTAGGCGTAAACACGCCATTGGTCACAGTGCCCGGCACCCAGCCGGTCATCTTCAGATCGCTGCTGATGATCGGGTTGGCTGGATCCGCCGGGTTAGGCGTGCTCACCTGAACCAGCTTGCCGGAGCTGTCGAACGACAATGTCGAGGCAACCGGCGCAGTGGTCACAGGGTTGCTGCCGGTAGCGTCCGGGTTACGGCCATCGACCAGGGTGTAAACCTTCCAGGTGTTCCCGCCAGTCTTGACCATGTACTGGTCCATGACGTGGGCGTTGCCCTGGGTGTCATAGATCGGCGTGCTGAACGACTTGGTGTACGTTTCCGGCTTCGACGGGTCGAACGTCACGGCGCTGGCGCCGGTATCAACGATCACTGGCGAAGACGAATTGAGGTTGATGCTCGAGGTCACCGCAGAAGACGACTTCGGCGCCAGGTTCGACGTGTCGATCTTCAGATCGGTCAACACACCGTTGATGATCTTGCCGTTGGCATCCACACCGTAACCCTGCAGACGCGAGGTGTAGTCGGTATTGGTAATGAAACCTTGGTCGTCGACCTTGAACGTACCGGCACGGGTGTACGAGATCGAGCCGTTGTTGCTCATGGTGAAGAAGCCGGAACCGTTGATCCCCATGTCCAGCACGTTGCCAGTGTTGTTGATGTCACCCTGGGTGAACTGCTGGGACACATTGGCCAGGCGCACGCCGTTGCCGATCACTTTGGTACCGGTACCCAAACGAGTGGCCGAGTACACGTCTGCGAATTCTGCCCGCGAGGATTTGAAACCGGCGGTGGCGACGTTGGCGATGTTGTTGCCGGTCACGTCCAGTTGCTTGTTGGCTGCATAGAGACCGCTAAGGCCGATGTTAAAAGACATGTTCCACTCCTTCGTGCCGGGTTAGTCGGCTCTATATACCAATGGTTTGTACTTTGGACAGGGCAACGGTGCCCTTGCCGGCCAGGTTGAGCATCAGCTCGCCACCGGTCTGGCTGATCGTCACGCTGTTGACGGTCGCTGGCAGGTAGGTCGCCAGGTCGGTCGCGGTGCCGTTGATCGGTGCGTTGGCCTTGAACGTGTAAGTGCCGACCGGAACCACGGTGCCGGCGGTGTCCTTGCCGTCCCAAGTGAAACTGGCATCGCCGGCAGCGCGGCTGCCCAGGTCGATGGTGCGCACGGTCTTGCCGTCCTTGTCGGTGATGGTCACGGTGCCGCCGGCAATCGACGAAGGCACGGTGACCGAACCGGTCAGGCCTTTGCTCGGGTCATCGAGCTGCGCGGTGTTGGTCTGCACGATCACGTTGCGACCGACCAGCGACGACGCTTGCAGCGCCTGCGACGAGTTGTAGTTGCCGGCAAGGCCACTGACCGTGGAGTTCAGCGTGGTGATGCCTTCAAGGCTGCTGAACTGCGCCAACTGCGCGACGAAAGCGCTGTTGTCCTGCGGGTCGAGCGGATTCTGGTTTTTCAGCTGGGTGACCAGCAATTGCAGGAAAGCATCCTTGCCCAGCGCCTGGCCGCCGGTGGCACTATTGGTCGCCGAAGCGATGCCGCCCGACGTAGTGCTGCTGGCCTTCTTCGACGAGTTGGCCAGGATGTCGTTCATGCTCAGGCTGCTGGTGGTATCCGTAACGCTCATGGCAGTCGCCCCTTATTACTGACCGAGGGTCAGTACCTTCTGCATCATGGTTTTGGCGGTGTTCATCATTTCCGCGTTGGTCTGGAACGAGCGGCTCGCGGAAATCATGTCAGCCATTTCTTCCACCACGTTGACGTTCGGGTAGTAGACGTAGCCCTTGGCGTCGGCGGCCGGATGGTTCGGCTCGTAGCGCGCTTCGAGGTTGCTCTGGTCTTCGACGACGCCGAGCACCTGCACGCCCTGCCCGGCTGCGTCCTGATTCTGGAACAGCGAATTGCTACCGCCGGCCTGACCGCCCTGGAACATGGTGGCGAATACCGGATGGCGCGCGCGGTAGGTCTGGTCGATGCTCGACGAAACGGTTTCGGCGTTGGCGATGTTCGAGGCCACGGTGTTCAGACGCGTGGTCTGCGCGCTCATGCCGCTGCCGGCAATGTTGAAAACGCTGGACAGGGACATGGATTATTCTCCGCGCAGGGCTGACACCAGCCCTTTGAATTTGCTGTTGAGCAAGGTGAAGCTGGCCTGGAAGCCGACGGCGTTTTCCGCGTAGTTCGACTGTTCCAGTTGAGCGTCGACGGTGTTCTGGTCGATCGAAGGCTGCATCGGCGTGCGATACATCAGCGACTCGTCGCCGTTGCCCAGCCCTTCAGCCTCGATGTGCCGGCTGTTGGTCATGTTCAGGGCAAAGTGGCCGCCGGTCTTGGTCTTCTCGGTCTGTGCTTCGAGCACTTTGGAGAAATCCAGATCCCGCGCCTTGTAGTTCGGGGTGTCGGCGTTGGCGATGTTGTTGGCCAGTACTTCGGCACGCTGGGCGCGGAAGCCCAATGCCTTTTCGTGAATGCCCAGCGCTTTGTCGAAGCTGATGCTCATGTCGGGAACCTTCAGGTGACCGGTTTTTCGTATCTGAGCTTTAGCAAGCGCCGTGCCAAATGAACAAAGGCCCGTATTCCGGGGCTTTGCGCCGAGCAGGCTAAGCGGCAATGCCAGAAAAGCGGCAACCGGTTACCGCCGGATGCCGCTTTTCTGCCGCTTGCCGTCCCATCACAGCCGGACAATTGTGGGAGCGAGCTTGCTCGCGAAGGCGGCGTGTCAGCCAATGCAAATGCAGAATGTGACGGCCTCTTCGCGAGCAAGCTCGCTCCCACAGGGATTGTTGGTGTTAAGAGAATTTCTTCGGGCATAAAAAACGGGAGGCCTTTGCGGGCTTCCCGTTTTTTGTATCAGCGCAAACCGCTTATTTCGCCTTGTAAATAATCCCCGGGCTGCACTGAACCATCTGGTAATGATCCGGCAATCCGTTCAGCGCTTCCGAAGCGCCAAGGAACAGATACCCGCCCGGCTTCAACGTGCTGTGAATGCGCAACAGGATGTCCTTCTTCACTTCGGCAGAGAAGTAGATCAACACGTTGCGGCAGAACACGATGTCGAACTTGCCCAGCGCTGCGTAACTGTCGAGCAGGTTGAAAGAGCGGAATTCCACCCGGCTCTTGATCGGCGCCTTGACCACCCAGCGCCCCGGCCCTTTCGGGTCGAAGTAGCGTTGCAGGCGTTCCGGCGACAGGCCACGACCGATCGCCAGGCTGTCGTACTCGCCGGTCTTGCAGTTGTTGAGCATCAGGCCCGACAGATCGGTGGCAACGATCTGCACACCCATCTTCAACTGCCCCAGGTTGCTGCGCTCGAACTCGTCGATCGACATCGACAGCGAGTACGGTTCCTGTCCCGACGAGCAGGCCGCCGACCAGATCCGCAGACGCTGATTGGGGCTGGCCTTGATCGCTTCCGGCAGTACCTTGTTCTTCAAGACTTCAAACGGATAGGTGTCGCGAAACCACAGGGTTTCGTTAGTCGTCATGGCATCGACCACCTGCTCGCGCAAACCGCTGCGCGTCTGGGTCTGGATGCGCTGTACCAGCTCACCCAGGGACTTGATGCCTTGCTGCTCCATCAGTTTGTTGAGACGGCTCGAGACCAGATACTGCTTGTTTTCACCGAGCAGAATGCCACAGGCTTTTTCCAGGAAGACCCGGAACTGTTCGAAATCCAAATTACCCGTAGACAATGATGCCGCCTCTTAAATCGTGTTGACCGCCAGGGGCAGAAGGCCCCTAGCTGATATCTGCTGCTTTGATCCGGTCGACTACCCGGGATGCGAGGTCATCAGGACGGAATTTGGCCAGGAAGTCATCAGCACCGACTTTCTTCACCATCGCCTGATTGAATACCCCCGACAACGAAGTATGCAGGATGATATGGAGCTTTTGCATGCGTGCGTCGCCGCGGATTTCCGCCGTCAGGGTGTACCCGTCCATCTCCGGCATCTCGATGTCGGAAATCATCATCAGGAACTCTTCTTCCGGCTTCTTGCCCTCGTCGACCAGCTTGCGCAGGTAATCCAGCGCCTGCTTGCCGTCGTTCAGCGCCACCACTTCGACACCGATGGTCTGCAGACAACGCGTGACCTGCTTGCGCGCCACCGACGAGTCATCGACCGTCAGCACCCGCAGCGACAACGCCTTGGTCTGCGTCTCGACATCGACCACGCCCACCGAAATCGCTTCCGGCGTCGGCGCCACTTCGGCCAGCACCTTCTCGACGTCGATGATTTCGACCAACTGGTTGTCGACCCGAGTCACAGCGGTCAGGTAGTGATCGCGACCGGTACCCTTGGGTGGCGGATGGATCTCTTCCCAGTTCATGTTGACGATGCGCTCCACCGAGCGGACCAGGAAACCCTGGGTCTTGGTGTTGTACTCCGTGATGATCACGAACGGACTGTTCTTGTCTTTCAACGCACCGGAGCCCGTTGCCATTGCCAGATCCAGGATCGGAATGGTCGCTCCCCGTATATTCGCTACCCCGCACACGACAGGACTGGATTTGGGCATCAACGTCAGGGACGGGCATTGCAACACTTCCCGTACCTTGAACACGTTGATCCCGTAGAGCTGCGGCCCGTCGAGACGGAACAACAGCAGCTCGAGGCGATTCTGCCCTACCAGTTGCGTGCGCTGGTTCACCGAATCCATTACACCAGCCATGCCCAGACTCCTACACCAACGCCAAGTGTTGTTGCGACGCACATTCATTGCTAAACGGCACGGCGCTTGCTTTTTAACTCGTATGAACGCTCAAACGACATTTTCCCGACGCCTGACATCCTCCCTTCGCAAAGGGCTTTGCGCGGTGTCCGCCGTTTGCTGCTTGCTTGCTGGCAGTCCTGCCCATGCAGATGCGGTTACCTTGCCTGATATGCTTATCGGCGTGACTCAGGGCTTTCTTGAATTCACCGTAGAAGACTATCTGGCTTCCAGTCAAACCGAAGGCCGCTACGAAATCGAAGTCAACCAGCTCGACCCGCGCATGCGCATGCCCATGTGCGACAAGGAATTGACAGCCACGCTGGAGAGCCCGGCACGCCCGCTGGGCCGCGTCACGGTGAAGGTTCGCTGCGAAGGCAGTTCGCCCTGGACGGTGTTCGTACCCGCTCAAGTCCGCCTGTTTCGCGAGATCGTGACGACCACTCGTCCGCTGAAACGCGCCGGCATTATCGAGCCGCAGGATGTGACCTTGCGCGAGCGCGACGTCAGCACGATCAACCAGGGTTTCCTGACCTCCGTCGACGAAGCGATCGGGCAGAAACTTACCCGACCAACGGTCGCCGATCAGGTCATCACCCTGGTGCATCTGGAACAGGCCGAAGTGGTCCGCAAGGGTGACCAGGTGGTGATCACTGCGCGCAGCGGCACCCTTGCCGTACGCATGCCGGGGGAAGCGCTCTCCAATGGCGGCATGAAAGAACAGATTCGAGTAAAAAACCTTAATTCTCAAAGAGTTATCAAGGCGCAGGTGATTGCGCCGGGACAGGTCGAAGTGGCCATGTAAAAGCCTCGTGGAGAAAACTGGCGCCGATCCCGTCGCTTCCCTAAACTGTGCCGCAGCAGGTCTCGCAACGGCGCATGCAAGCTTATGGTTGATTGGGCCTAAAGTTTTTCAGGGGATAGCCGAAAACATGGCAAGCGTCCAAATTCCCAGAGGTTTTTTATCATGGTTATCGATTTCAACCGATTGAACAGTTCCTCGTCACTAACCGGCAGCACACGTACCAGCAACGCCAAGGAAAGCGCTGAAAACAGCCCCTCCGCGCCGCTGAATACCCAGGCCGAACAGGCCAATGTCGCCAAAAGCGGGGAGTCGGTACACCTCAGCAATGAGGCTCAACAGTTGCAGAAGGTCACTGACAAGCTGCGCGATCAGCCTGCTGTCGACAAAGCCCGTGTGGCCGAGTTGAAAGCCGCGATTGCCGATGGCAGCTATAAAGTCGACAGCAACCGTGTAGCCAGCAAACTGCTCAACTTCGAAGCCCAGCGCTAGGCTTTTGCCGGCGCCAGGCTTTTGGACGCTTAAACCCCAAGGCCAGCCATGCACGACACTAACTTATTGCAACTGATCAACGACGACTTTGCTCCAGCGCAACAATTGCTGGAGTTATTGCAAACCGAATCCCTCGCTTTGCATGGTCGCGACATGCCGTTGCTGGAAGAAATTCTGGCGACCAAGCAAGCGTTGATCATTCTGCTCGAGCAGCATGGCCGCAAGCGCAGCGAAATCCTCGCCAGCCTCAACCTGCCGACTGATCGCACAGGTCTTGAGCAACTGGCCAGCCAGTCGAGCATTGGCGACCAGTTGCTGACTCAGGGCGACGCCCTGACCGCGCTGATCGCCCAATGCCAGGCGGCCAACATCAAGAACGGCCAGTCGATCCAGATCCAGCAGGCGACTACGGCCAACCAGCTTAAGATCCTCACCGGCGGTGAGCCGCCAGCGCTGTACGACGCCAGCGGGACCTTTGCCAAACCGGTCAAGCCGCGAACGCTCAGCCAGGCATGAGCCATTCGCTGGCCCTGCACTATCCACTTGCGCAACATGCTGGCAAAATACTGGCCAGTCGTAGTCTTATTTTGTCTGGAGATTGAAGAACCGTGTCCAACACCCTAAGCGCGGATGATGCTCCGCAGCCTCCGAAGGTGCTCACCACGCCACTGGAAATCTCCAGCAACCTGCGCCAGCTGCAAGACAGCCACGATCCGCTGATCATCACCTTCCATGAACGCAGCCAGCGCTTTCAGAGTTACCTGATCAAGGTCGACCGCGAAACCGCAACGATCGCGCTGGACGAAATGATTCCACGCGACGGCGAGCGCTTCCTCCAGGCTGGCGAGCCGTTCAAGGTCGAAGGCTTTCATGACGGCGTACGCATCGCCTGGGAATGCAACGGCACGCTGAACATCGAAGAATCCGACGGCGACCGTTTCTACACCGGCGACCTGCCGAGCGAAGTGGTCTATCACCAGCGCCGTAACGCCTTCCGCGCTGCGTTGAAGCTCACCGATCTGGTCAGCGTTGAACTGGGCGGCGAAAAGCTCAAGGTTCCTCTGCACGGCAAGCTGCTGGATATTTCTGCGACCGGTTGCAAGTTCCGCTTCGAAGGCGACATCACTGATCGCCTGCAACTGGGCCAGGTCTACGATCGCCTGATCGCCCCGCCGCTGTTCGGCAACCAGCCAACATCCGTCGAACTGCGCTATCTGCATTTCGAAGAAAAACTCAACATCACCTTCGCCGGGCTGCGCTTCCACAACATCAGTGGCCAGGCTGCGCGCAACGTCGAGCGTTTCGTTTACCAGTTGCAGCGTGAAGCACGGCGTTTCGACAAAGACGATCTCTGAGTCGCAGTGACCAATAAAAAGGGCAGTCCCGCACAGGACTGCCCTTTTTTATGCGCCGATGTTTACCTTCGATTCAGGGCCTGCCACCGCTGATATCCGGCGCAGGCTTATCGTCATTGCCGCTGTCCAGTTCGGTTTCAACGACTGCTTCCGGCTGCGCTTCGGGCTCAGGCTCAGGAGTGACCGGCGCCGGGTCCTGGACCATCTGCTCCTGCACCACCTGCTCATCGACACGCGGGTCAAGCGCCGCCACCAGCGGCGAGCTCGACATGCTGTCCGGCATCGCCACGTGATGCAGCGGAGCGTCGTCGACCTGATGCAGGTTGGTGACCGCTTTCGGACGAATCCGCCAGACCAGCACCAACGCGAAGAAACTGAAGAACGCATACAGGCTCTGACTGCCGAGAAACTTCATCAGCACGCCCGCCAGCAGCGGCCCAATGCTCGCGCCGACGCCGTAAGTCACCAGCAGCATGGCGGTCAGCGACACGCGGCGATCGCCTTCGACGTGGTCGTTGGAAAACGCCACCGCCAGCGGATACAGGCAGAATTGCACCAGCGAACAGAAGAAACCGACGACGAACAGCACCTCCAGCGGCACCTGCGGCATGATCGCCAACGGCAGCGCCGCCACCGCCAGAAACCCGGCAAAGCAGCGTATCAGCAGCGCGCGGTCATAACGGTCGGACAACCAGCCCAACGGCCACTGCACCAGCAGACCGGCAAAAATGCAGCTACCCATGAACAGACCGACCTGCTCGGTCGTCAGCCCCTGTTGCGATGCATACAGCGGCGCCAGACCGTAGAACGAACCAATGATCAGACCGGCGCCGAGCACCGTGCTCAGCGATTGCGGCACACGCTTGATAAAGAAGCGCGGCTCCATCGGCGCGGGGTGCAGAGGCGCCGGGTGAATCCGTCGGGTCAGCGTCACCGGCACCAGACACAGGGCAAAGCACAGCGCCACCAGCATCAGCAGTTCCAGGCCGAGGCCGGGGTGCATGACCAGAATCAGCTGGCCCAGCACCAGGCCCAGGTACGAAGCGATCATGTAACCGCTGAACACCAGCCCGCGCTGATTGGCATCGGCCTGCTCGTTGAGCCAGCTCTCGATGACCATGTACTGACACATCATGCCCAGACCGACGATCGTCCGCAGCACCAGCCACGCCGGCAGCCAGTCCACCAGCCCATGGCCGAGCACCGCCGCGCCGACGATCCCGGCACACGCCGAGTAGGCACGGATATGCCCGACCCGGGCGATCAGGCGATGGCCGATCTTGCCGCCCAGCACCAGACCGAAATAGTTGGCCGCCATCAGCGCACCGACCCACAGCCCGTCGACGTTGTCGGCAGCCAGACGCAAAGCCAGATAAGTAGAAAGAAGGCCTGAGCCGATCAACATCATCAGCGAGGCGAAATACAGCGCTCGAAAGGATTTCCAGATTTGGCGCATCGGCGTTCCGAGCGGCTCCTTGCAGTAAATACCGGGCGGTCAGATCGACAGCCCGGCAGCAGCGATACGTCAGGCCTGGGCGGCCAGCACACGGCGCTCCCAGGGAGTGATTTCATCAAAGAAGCTGGTCAACTCCATGGTCTTCGAAGCGATGTAGCCTTCGATGAACTCCGACCCGAACAGTTCCCTCGCCAACTGGCTACGTTTCAGACGCTCCAGCGCGGCGTGCAAGGTACACGGCAAGGCCAGATTATCCGGCACGGCGAATTCTCCCTGGATTGCCGCGCTCGGCTCCAGTTCCTGTTCGATGCCGTGCAAACCCGCAGCCAGACTGGCGGCGATGGCCAGATAAGGGTTGGCGTCGGCGCCCGGCAGACGATTTTCGACCCGACGTGCGACCGGCGAGCTGGCGGGAATACGCAAGCCAGCGGCGCGATTGTCATGGGACCAACAGGCATTGTTCGGCGACGCGTACGGATGACACAGGCGCTGATAGGAATTCACGTTGGGCGCAAACAGTGCGGTGAAATCGGCGAGGCCTGCCTGTTGCCCGCCGATGAAGTGGCGGAACATCGACGTCGGCTCGCCGTTCGAGTCAGTGAAGACATTCTTGCCGCTGCCGATCTCAACGATGCTCTGGTGAATATGCATCGAACTGCCCGGCGTGTGCGCCAGCGGTTTGGCCATGCACACTACGCTCAGGCCATGCTTGAGCGCGACCTCCTTGAGCAGGTGCTTGAACAGGAACGTCTGATCGGCCAGCAGCAGCGGGTCGCCGTGCAGCAGATTGATCTCGAACTGGCTGACGCCCATTTCATGCATGAAGGTGTCGCGCGGCAGGCCCAGGGCGGCCATGCATTTATACACTTCGCTGAAGAACGGCCGCAGACCGTTGTTGGAACTGACGCTGAACGCCGACTGGCCATCCTCGCGGCGGCCGTCGAGGCCCACCGGCGGACGGAACGGCTGAGTCGGATCGGTATTGGGTGCGAAGACAAAAAATTCCAGCTCGGTCGCCACCACCGGCGCCAGACCGTGCGCGGCGTAACGGGCGATGACCGCTTTGAGCTGGCCACGGGTCGAGAGACTGGAGCTCTCCCCGCTCAGTTCGTCGGCGTCGCAAATCGCCATGGCGCGCGGCTCGTCGCTCCAGGGCAAACGGTGAATCTGCGCAGGATCGGCAACCAGCGCCAGATCGCCGTCATCGCTGCCGTAGAACCGCGCCGGCGGATAGCCGCCCATGATGCATTGCAGCAGCACACCCCGCGCCAACTGCAAACGCCGCCCTTCGAGAAAACCCTCGGCGGTCATCACCTTGCCCCGTGGCACACCGTTCAGATCCGGGGTGACACATTCAATCTCATCAATGCCGGTCAATCGCTGCGCGAGTGAACCCTGGCCATCGGTTGTCATGACGCAATCCTTGTTGTTGTGCGAGCCGCGAACGGCGACCCGGACAAAATAGGCTGCGGCTGTTCGGAATATCAAGCAGCGTCAAACAAAAAGCCTGTCACGGCAGGTAGAGGCTGAATACCCCACCACCCAACGGCCCGCCATTGCTGATTTCGGTGCGCCCTTCCACGCCGTTGCGCTGATGCAGCGCGGCGATGCGATTGGCGAAATACAGTCCCAGCCCGGTGCTGCCGCTGCTGTGATTGATGCCCTGCACATAATCGGCCTGACGCTCGAGCATCTGCGCCGGATAGCCGTCGCCGTCGTCGTTGATGCTCAGCACCAGTTGCCCGGCTTCGTCGCTGACGGTAATCAGCAACGACTCGCGGGCGTAGCGAATCGCATTGTTGATGCAGTTGCCGAGCACCGAGGCGATCAGCTCGCGATCGAAGAAACCCAGCGGGCTCAACGGATCGACTTCATAGGTGGCGATGATGCCGCGACTGGCAAACACTTCCTGATGCGCGGCCAGTTGCGCCTCGATGAAATCGTCGAGTTCGTGATAGGCCGGCTGTAGCGGCAACTGGTTGACGCCGAGTTTGTACAGCCCGAGCAACTGCACGAGCATGCCGTTGAGGTGGGCGAACTCGAAGTCGATCACGCCCTGCTCCGAGCCGTCGCGCAGCTCTTTCGGCAGACGCGCCAGCCATTGGCTGTGCGCCTGCATCAGCATGGCCAGGGAGTTCTTCATGTCGTGGACGGTGGAGGCAATCACCGTGGAAAAATCCAGCGCCGGATCAATTGGGTTCATTCGCCAAACGCCTTGCTTTTCAGCTTCTGATAACGCGCAAACCGCGCGTCGGTGTCGGGCATCAGGCCCACCAGTTTCAGGCAGGCCCGACATTCTTCCAGCTCCGCCGACGGCACACGGGTGTCGGTGCCGTGCAGCAGCGACTGGGCCAGGTTCAGCGCAATACTGATGTTCTTCGGTTGCAGCTTGAGCGCCTTGCGGAACACCTCGCGGGCCTCGACCAGATTGCCGGTCTTGTACACGCGCACGCCCTGGCGGTTGAGATCGGCCGCAGCGTTACTCGAACTGAGAATCGTCGGATCGTCGGTGAGCTTGGCAATGTCTTTCATCACCGCCGGGTCATCCCCGTAAATCTCCGCGCAGCTCTTGAGCATCGAAGTGCCCGCCTCGGCCTGACCGAGCATCTGCAACTGCTTGGCCACCAGCAACGCCGCCTCGGGGCTCATGAATTGCTCCATGCCATCGAGGCGCATCAGTGCTTGTTCGGTGAGCTTGTCGGCGGTTTCGGCGTCGTTGAGCAACAGGCTGGTGGCCTTCATCAGCCGCGCGCGAATTTGCAGGCCGGGATCGCTCGGGTTCTCCTTGGCCACGGCACTGAGCGTAGTGTTGATCTCCAGCCGCGTGCGCGTGTCGAGGCCGCGATCGCTGCCCTTGCTGATCAGCGCATGAGCCAGGCCGAGATTGCTTTCCGGGTCCTTGAAACGCGACTGCGCGCCCTGCGCCACGGCCTGACGATAAGCCCGCGAGGCGGTTTCGAAATCTTCGTTGGCCATGGCCAATTTGCCGAGCAAAGCTTGGCGGCGCACCGCCAGCGGCGACAGACGGATCGCTTCTTCCAGCACCCGCTGCGCGCCTTTGCTGTCGCCTTCGGCCACCAGCACATCGGCCATGCCGTCATACAGCGCCGGCATCATCGGAAAGACTTTCAAGGCTTTTTCATAAACTTCTTTGGCCTGCGAGACCTGCCCGCGCTTGAACAATAATTTGCCCAATCCAGCGAAGGCCCACGGCAACGGACGGTCGGCAATGATGCCGTCGTAGAGTCGCTCCAGCGCTTCGTTCTGATTCATGTCGCGCAGCGCATCGGCGCGGTAGCGCAGGCACAGCGGCGAGTAGCGGATGTCCTGTTTGCACAGGGCAATACAGGCATTGAGCACCTCGACCGGCTTACCGCGATCGAGGGCCTGCAGAATCGGTTTGAGCAACGTCTTGCGTTGCTCCAGACGCTCAAGGCGCTGGGCCAGCCCGGAACGGTTGAACGGCTTGGTCAGGTACGCATCCGGCTCATGCTCCAGCGCACTGAGCACCATCGCCTGACTGGTCTCGGCGGTGACCATGACGAAAACGGCTTCGTGGCTGATGAGCTTTTCCGACATCAGGTCTTCGAGCACCTGCTGGCCGTTCTTCTTGCCGTCGCCGAGGTGGAAGTCCTGAAGAATGAAATCGTAGGACTTCTGCGAGCACATCTTCAGCGCCTGCTCGCCAGTGTCGGCAGTATCGACATCCTTGACGCCGAGCTCACGCAACATCGAACGCACGGAACTGCGGAAATCGGAAAAATCATCGACGATCAGAAAGCTTTTTTGGTGATACGACGACATCGAGGATTTCCAGGCAATTGAAGAAAACGAACCGAGGCGATTTCAGGCGCGCAGATGATAGCCGGAGGCCATGCGCCATCAAGCGATTTCGCTGGAGTTTGAACTCACCGTTCGGGTTATCGGCCAAAAATCCCGGGGCCTGAGGGTGCTGCTCAAGATTCTTCGTTGAGATTGTCGAAGCGTCTGAGGATCGAAATTAACAACCACTGACAACCGATCATCACACCGGCAAAATAATCGGCACGGTCGTCGTTCGCCGGATGTCAAAAACACAGGCAGCACATTTGTCCTTCAAAAGTGCAGGCAGATCCGCAAATGAGGTTTATTCTGCTCAATTACCTGCGCCCCCGGACGTCCGCGATACGCTTGTACCGCCACAAAAAAGGCCGAAGTGATGACCTCGAAAACCCCTGCCTCGCCCTCTGCGCCCGAACGCAAGGACCTGACCCCCAGCCACCTGAATTTCCCCGTGGTGGGCATCGGCGCCTCGGCGGGCGGCCTGCAAGCAATCAAGCTGTTTTTCGAGCATATGCCGAAGGACAGTGGCATGGCGTTCGTGATCATTCTGCACCTGTCGCCCGATCACCAGAGCATCGCCGACCAGATCATTCAGGAATCGACGCGCATGCCGGTGCTGCAAGTGACGCAGCCGGTGCCGATCGAAAAGAACTGCGTGTACGTGATTTCTCCGGCGCACTCGCTGACGATGAATGACGGCTACCTGCGCGTCAGCCCCGCTGGCTCACCGCAAGCGCGCCACACTGCCATTGACCTGTTCTTCCGCGATCTGGCCGATGTGCATCGCGAGCGGGCTTTTTGCCTGGTGCTTTCAGGCACCGGTTCCGATGGTGCGGTGGGCTTGTCGCGAATCAAGGAACAGGGTGGCGTGACGCTGGTACAAGTGCCGGAAGACGCCGAGTTCGACGGCATGCCGCGCGCCGCCATCGAGACGCGCATGGTCGATCTGATACTGCCAGTGGTCGAGATGCCGCAGAAACTGATGGAGCTGTGGCGCAACTCTCAGAACATCAAATTACCCAGCGCCAATGATCCCGACTTGAAAGCCTTGAAGCCTGCAAACGAACACGAGGCGTCGATCGCCGAACAACGCCTGCATGAAATTCTGTTGTACCTGCGCAGCAGCACCGGCCATGACTTCAAACACTACAAGCGCGCCACCGTGCTGCGCCGCATCGAGCGGCGCATGCAGGTCACCAGCCAGTCTGACCTCAGCGCCTATTACGACTACCTGCAAAACACCCCGGAAGAATCCAAGGCCCTGCTCGGCGACATGCTGATCGGCGTGACCAACTTCTTCCGTGACCGCGAAGCCTTCGAAGCCCTTGAGCGCGATGTGCTGCCGCAACTGGTGCAATCGGTTGCCGACTCGTCGGAAAAAGAAGAACTGCGCGTCTGGTCTGCCGGCTGCTCGACCGGCGAAGAAGCCTACAGCCTGACGATCCTGCTCGATGATCAGATGCAGGTACAAAGCAGCAAGGCCAACCTGCAAGTGTTCGCCACCGATATCGACGAACGCGCGATCACCACTGGCCGCGCCGGCACCTATCCGCAAGCCATCGTCACCGACGTACCGCCAACACGCCTTCGGCATTATTTCGTCAAAGACGATGACCACTACCGGATCCGCAAGGAAATCCGCGAGAAAGTGCTGTTCGCCAAGCACAGCCTGTTGTCCGATCCGCCGTTCTCGCAGATCGACCTGATCGTTTGCCGCAATCTGCTGATTTACCTGGATCGCGAGGTGCAGCGGGAAATCCTGCAGATGTTCCACTTTGCCCTGCGACCGGGTGGTTTCCTGTTTCTCGGCACCTCGGAAAGCGCCGATGCCTGCCATGAACTGTTCGCGCCAGTGGACAAGCGCAACCGCATCTTCCGCGCCAAGACTGGTACGGCGAACAGCCGCCGCACCCCGACCATGCCGCGTGGCGGTTATATGCGCACCAGCGTTTCCCGACCGCCATCGAAAGCCATCGAGCCCGTCAAGCTGTCGTTTGCCGATATCCACCGCCGCGCCATAGAACGCTTCGCCCCGCCGAGCATTATCGTCGACACCAACGCCGATATCCTTCACATGAGCGAAGCCGCCGGGCGCTTCCTGCGGCATGTAGGCGGCGAGCTGTCACGCAACCTGCTGACGCTGATCCTGCCGGAGTTGCGCCTGGAAATCCGCACGACGCTGTTCCAGGTGCAGCAAAGCAACCTCACCGTGCGCTCGCGTGAAGTGCTGCTCAAGCGCGAGGAGCGTCAGTACCGCATCACGCTGATTGCGCAGCCATACAAGGACGACGACTTCGACAGCGAGTGCGTGCTGGTGACCTTCGATGAAACGGAGATCGACGCGCACGAGCAGGCGCTGACCACGGTGCTGCAGACTGAAAGCCAGGTGCTCTCCAACCTCGAACGTGAGCTGCAACGCACCAAATTGCATTTGCAGGACACCATCGAACAGTCGGAAATCTCCAGCGAAGAGCTCAAGGCTTCCAACGAGGAGATGCAGGCGATCAACGAAGAACTGCGCTCGGCCACCGAAGAGCTCGAGACCAGCAAGGAAGAGTTGCAGTCAATCAATGAAGAGCTGTTGACGGTCAACTACGAGCTGAAGACCAAAGTCGAAGAAACCGACAAGATCAACGATTATCTGACCAATCTGATCGCTTCTACCGACATTGCTACGGTGTTCGTCGATCGCAGCATGCGCATCAAATGGTTCACGCCGCGCGCCACCGACATCTTCAGCATGTTGCCGGTAGACACCGGCCGTTCACTGCTGGATATCACCCATCGCCTGAATTACCCGGCGATGACCGAGGACGCGGCGCAAGTGTTCGAATCGCTGAACATGATCGAACGCGAGGTCAACAGTACCGATAACCGCTGGTACATCGCCCGCTTGCTGCCTTATCGCTCCAGCGAAGACCACATCGACGGCACCGTGTTGACCTTCATCGACATCAGCAAGCGCCGCGAAGCCGAGGAAGAGCTGCGCCTGGGCGAGGAACGCATGCGTCTGGTCGCTGAGAGTACGCGTGATTACGCGATTATCATCCTCGATGAAATGGGTTCGATCACCAGTTGGAACAAAGGCGCTGAACTGATCTTTGGCCACAGCAAAAACGAGGCCGAAGGTCAGTATTACGACTTCATCTTCACAGCCGAAGACCGTGCTGCCGGCATGGCTGAAAGTGAATTGTCCACGGCTCGTCAGCACGGGCGCTCGGAGGATGAGCGCTGGCATGTGCGCAAGGATGGCAGCCGTTTCTTCTGCAGCGGCGAGGTCACCCTGCTCAGCGGCGATCGCTTGCAAGGCTATGTGAAAATCGCCCGCGACCTGACCGGGCACAAGCGCCAGCAGGATGAACAGAGCAAGGAACTGGCGCAGACGCGCAATACGGTGTCCCTGCGTGATGAGTTCTTCGCGGTCATGTCCCACGAACTCAAGCACCCGCTCAACCTGATTCAGCTCAACGCCGAACTGTTGCGCCGTTTGCCAATGATCCGCACCGCCGGACCGGCGACCAAAGCGGTCAACACCATTTGCGATGCGGTGAACAGTCAGGCGCGGATCATCGACGACTTGCTTGATGTAGCACGGGTGCGCACCGGCAAGCTCAAACTGCAATTGGCGCGTGTCGATCTGAGCGCGGTTCTGCGTGACATCCACACGGTAGTGCTCAATGAGCAGCATGCCACGCGGATCGACCTGCAATTGTCTGAAGCACCGTTGATCATTCATGCCGACCCGACACGGGTCGAGCAGATCATCTGGAATCTGGTCAACAATGCCTTGAAGTTCACACCACCGAGCGGGCGCATTGAGTTGATCGCCAGCAAGAGCGGGAAAATGGCGCAACTGGACGTCAAGGATAACGGCGTCGGCATCGCTGCGGAAAACCTCGAACACGTCTTCGATCTGTTCGGCCAGGCGGAAAAACAGCACACCAACCATCAACGTGAAGGCTTGGGCATCGGCCTGTCACTGGTGCGGCAACTGACCGAAGCCCAGCACGGCACGGTGAAGGTTGATTCGCCGGGGCTCGGCGCCGGTTGTACCTTTACCGTTCGCCTGCCGCTGTCGACTGATGTCGAAGAAACCGCTGCAACAGCCGAGGTTGAACCGGTTTCCGGCAAGCTCGATGGCTTGAGCATTCTGCTGGTCGACGATTCTCCGGAAGTGTTGGAAACCTTGAAGCTGCTGCTGGAGATGGAAGACGCCGACGTAACGGCCTTCGACCATCCCGTGGCAGCGCTGAAAGCCGCTGAGAGCACGCGCTACGATCTGATCATCTCCGACCTCGGCATGCCGGTCATGACCGGCTATGAACTGATGGCTGCCCTGCGCAAACTGCCGCTGGTGAAAAACGTACCAGCGATCGCCCTCACCGGTTATGGCACTCAGAGCGACATGCAGAAATCCCGGGAGGCCGGGTTCGATCAGCATCTGGGCAAACCGGTGGCGTACGACGACCTGATTGAAACCATCGAGGCGTTGCGCCGTTCGGAGTTGCTGTAAAGCTCGCCAGCGCTCCAACGCAAAAAGCCCCGTCGCACGAGTGAGTGCGACGGGGCTTTTTGTTTTTTGAAGAGGTGGTGTCCCAGGCGGGGTTCGAACCTGCAACCTTCCCCTTAGGAGGGGGATGCTCTATCCAATTGAGCTACTGAGACACTGATCGACGCGACCTGAACACGGTGCGACAGACGGCGTGCATGTTAACGGCCAGCCCCTGTTTTGTCATGTCGTCCGTAGGGCTTTTTAAGTGTAGGCAAGCGCCCTGGAAGATTGCGGGAACTTTTACCGGGCAAATTGCACTGCGCGGAAATGCGGTCATTGCAGATTGCAATCAGCGTCGCCGGAAAAAACATACCAAACCCTTGTTTTTAAAGGACTTATCAGCCGTTACACTGTTGGCACGGCGACTGCTATGCCTGTTCTATCAAAAAGAACAATTTGGAGCGTCGTGCCATGAACAGCACCCTCTTGCTTGCAAACGCAGCGGCTCTGGCTGTCTTGCTCGGATCACATTTTTTTCCCAAGGCTGACGTTGAGCAGCCAGTGGCGCAGCGCATGCCGCATTACTTGCAAGTGCAGAAAGCGCCGCAGTGGGCAGTGTTGAGTGATCGCAGCGACGCTTCTACACAAATGGTCAGCGAGCCTGAGCTAGCCTCGGCGCCAACCACCGAACGTCTGGTTTTTTGAAATATCTTCAGGAGTACAACATGTCCAAATCGGCGACAGGATTTCTGATCCTCGCTTTACTGAGTGGCGTTACCCACCTGGCGCTGTTCGAGGAGACGGAAGTCACCTTGCCTCTGGTTGGCTGTGGCGTGTTTGCGGTGCTGTTTGTGCTGGCGCTGATTGCAGGGCGCAAGATCAAGTTCGATCCGGTTCTGCGTTAAGCCGAACCAATTCCAATAACGAAGAGACCGCGATAGCAAGGTCAACAGAGTTGTCGATCTGATGAACGGGGCTGTCGCTGGATCTTCGGTCTTTGAACAACGCATTGCGAGCCAGCCTCGCATCGATTTGCTCAGGGGTCTCCCGACCACGGCTGAGCAAGCGCTTACGCAGGACCTCATCGTTGACTGTCAGCAGAATCGGCACCAGGGTTGGATACTTCTCCATTGCTTGACGCAGGTTCGCTCTTGACCCGTTAACCAGTACGTGCCGGCCCGCTTGCAACCATTCATCCATTTCCCTTGGAATGCCGTAGGAGAGGCCGTTGGCTTGCCAGGCCAAGGAGAAAGCGCCGGCGTGCTGTCGCCGTTCGAATTCTTCAGGCGTCACGCCAATTGCATCTTCGCCGACGGACTCCGCCGAGCGGGTAATCACCCGACGCATTACTTCACAGTTCAACGCCCGCAGTGGCTCACGCGATGCATCGATCAGGCTGTCCTTGCCCGAACCGGACGGCCCCATCAGGTAAAAAAGCTTGCCATCCATCCCGAAAACGCCCTCCGACGGGTCCTGCCTCTAGTAAATCGGCAAATTGCCACTATCCTGTACACATAGGGATCAAGAACAGCGAGCCGCATAGCATGCACGTTCTGAAGTCTTCGGGCATCAACGGATATGCATTCGAAAGCGGGCAGCGATACGCAAGGATGGAAAGTTTTCCAACCAGTCCGCATTTCTGACAACTGGTGCTGGCATTACGCCTTTACCCGGCTCAATATTTGTCACAGAATTGACGCCAATGATCTGGCAATTTTGAGGCATGATGCCGGCCTCTTAACAATTCAGGTTGAACCAATTGGTCCGGATGCTTGTCCTACCACACATCCTGCGGCCAATCCCGAGAACCGCTCCCCTGAACTAACCGGTTAAATATATGCGCCCATTGAAACAGGCAATTTATTCCAGCCGTACGGCTGACAAGTTTGTCGTACGTCTGCCAGACGGAATGCGTGAACGCATTGCCGAGGTGGCTCGCAATCATCATCGCAGCATGAACTCCGAGATCATTGCGCGCCTTGAGCAGAGTCTTATTCAGGAAGGCGCACTGGGCGAAGAGCTGAGCATGCGCCTGGACAGCCCGGAGCTGTCGCTGCACGAGCGCGAGCTGTTGCAACGCTTCCGTCAGCTGTCGCACCGTCAGCAGAACGCCCTGGTGTCGCTGATCGCACACGACGCAGAAATGGCCGCAGACGCGTCCTGAGTTATACCGAACATATTGAAGCCAGCATGATTGCTGGCTTTTTTTTGCCCGCAATATGACAGATGGCCGCTTGGCAATTGAGTGTGGCAGGCACAAAAAAGCCCGTCGATTTGACGGGCTTTTCATTGCACAAGATCAGAGCAGGAAGATTGTCGCCAACCCGAGGAAGATAAAGAAGCCACCGCTGTCGGTCATCGCGGTGATCATCACACTGGCGCCCATCGCCGGATCGCGACCCATTTTCGCCAGCGTCATCGGGATCAACACGCCCATCAACGCCGCCAGCAACAGATTGAGCGTCATCGCTGCCGTCATGACCACGCCGAGTGACCAACTGCCGTAGAGCATGTACGCGACCACACCGATCACCCCGCCCCAGACCAGACCGTTGATCAAACCGACCGCCAGCTCTTTGCGCATCAAGCGCGAGGTGTTGCCGGTGCTGACCTGATCCAGCGCCATGGCGCGCACGATCATGGTGATGGTCTGGTTACCGGAGTTGCCACCGATACCCGCCACGATCGGCATGAGCGCCGCCAGTGCCACGAGCTTCTCGATCGAACCTTCGAACAGACCGATCACCCGTGATGCTACAAATGCAGTGATCAGGTTCACCGCCAGCCACGCCCAACGGTTACGCAGGGATTTCCATACCGAGGCGAAGATATCTTCCTCTTCGCGCAGACCGGCCATGTTGAGGACTTCGCTTTCGCTTTCCTCACGGATCAGGTCGACCATTTCATCGATGGTCAGACGGCCGATCAGTTTGCCGTTCTTGTCGACCACCGGCGCCGAGATCAAGTCGTAACGCTCGAATGCCTGAGCGGCGTCGTAGGCATCTTCGTCCGGGTGGAAACTGACCGGATCGCTGGCCATCACTTCGGCGACCTGCTTCTCCGGATCGTTGACCAGCAGACGCTTGATCGGCAGCACACCTTTGAGCACGCCGTCGTAATCGACCACGAAAAGTTTGTCGGTATGACCGGGAAGCTCTTTGAGGCGACGCAGATAACGCAGAACCACTTCAAGGCTGACGTCCTCACGGATCGTCACCATCTCGAAGTCCATCAGCGCACCGACCTGATCCTCGTCATAGGAGAGGGCCGAGCGCACGCGTTCGCGCTGCTGGTTATCCAGACTTTCCATCAGCTCATGGACAACGTCGCGTGGCAGCTCGGAGGCCAGGTCAGCGAGTTCGTCGGCGTCCATGTCCTTGGCCGCAGCCAGGAGCTCGTGATCGTCCATGTCGGCGATCAGCGTTTCCCGGACGGAATCGGATACTTCGAGAAGAATGTCGCCGTCGCGATCGGCCTTGACCAGTTGCCAGAGCGTCAGACGATCGTCCAGCGGCAAGGCTTCGAGAATGTAGGCGACGTCGGCGGAGTGCAGATCATCGAGCTTGCGTTGCAGCTCGACGAGGTTTTGCCGGTGAACCAGGTTTTCCACGCGGTCGTGGTGCGGACCTTCCTGGCGATGAGTCAGGTCTTCAACGACACGTTGGCGCTGCAGCAACTCGACGACCTGAGCCAGGCGGTCCTGCAGGCTTTCCTGTGTTTTCTTTACTTCGATTTCGGACATAGGCGAACTCCACTCCCAGCAGCGGGGCACGCCGGAAGGATCAATCAGTCAATTCATGATTGGTGAAACGGTTTACTGAACAACTACTGGGTAAGTCCATGGAGGTTTTCCATAAGCCCCGGCGGGGCTGACGGGCGCAATGATACACGCCTGACGGTTTAAAACGTTGAAAAAATCACGGCTGAAACAAGCGCTTGCGAAACAAACCTGAGCACCTGCCTGACCCGTGCAAATGCGACGACTCATCTTGAAAAGAAAACACACCGGCAACGCAAAAAGCAGCGACTACCCTTGAGCTTAGATCGTCATGGAGGACATCGAATGCCAGCAAAACCCGCGCTATATCTACTGACCGTCCTGCTCCACACCACGCCTGCCAACGCCACCACACTTCATCGTTGCCAGGCCGCTGACGGCAGCGTCACCTTCACATCGATGAGCTGCGCAACAGGCGAGCAACTCTCAATTCAGGAGGTTCACCCCTACTCACCTGGCTGGGTCGCAATCATGCCGGAGTTCAATCACGAAGCAGTGACCGGCATGAAAGACAGCGGACGCGAACCGGGCATCGTCGGCGGCACCGAACACAAATGTGGAAACCTGATCGACAACAGACAGCGGCGCGAGGCAATCATCAACCGGCGGGTGATTGCCGGCATGAGCCAGCGGGACGTCGAAAGCGCACTAGGCAAACCCGACAAGATCAACACGCGCACGTCGACGACGAGCTATCGTTACGACCTCAAGCGAGGCCGCAGTGCTCAAATTGATTTTGATGAAAGAGGCTGTGTGAAGGGAAAAGCCAAATCCCGGACAGCAAAAAGCCCGCGTTAAACGCGGGCTTCTTGGTATATGGTGCACTCGACAGGATTCGAACCTGTGACCGCTCGGTTCGTAGCCGAGTACTCTATCCAGCTGAGCTACGAGTGCATTT
>NZ_RCOA01000098.1:0-3145 GCF_004307585.1 Pseudomonas sp. Sample_20
GCGTGAAGGAGATTCACGAGTCGTTTAAATACAGCAACTCGGGGCTTGGCCCGGCTTCGCAGATGATTATTGCGATCGTGATGGCTGCCTTTGTCGGGCCTGCTGCGTTCGCTTCGCTAAGCGCGAGCATGGGCACAGCCTGGGCCGCAGGCCTCGCCGCTGTGGCTACAGGTGCAGCCACGAATGCCACGACCAGTTTTATCAATAACGGCGGAAACCTTGGAGCGGTTTTCGCGGACGTTACTTCATCCGATGCACTGAAGGGCTATGTGATTTCCGGAGTGACAGCCGGATTGATGGCCGAATACCTGAACCAGCTGACGGGTATGAAATACGATCCGAATACCGGAAAGCTGCTCGGCCCGTCGTTAGCCACGTGGGAGGGCGTCGGTAGATTCGCTGGAAGCCAAATCATCCAGGGTGGCACTTCGGCGCTGATCACCAAGGCAGTCGGCGGCGATGCAAGTGCCGGTGACGTTCTGAAGACGGCTCTGTTCAATACCGTCGCAGCGTTCAGCTTCAACATGGTGGGCGATCTCACGCAGGGCGTTCTGGATGATGGCTCAGCGGGCAAAATCATCATTCATGCGGCGGTGGGTGGGCTGTTGTCGGAGATGACCGGCGGGGATTTTGCGACAGGCGCGTTGGCGGCTGGTGCGAATGAAGCGCTTGTTGGTGAGATGAACAAATGGTTCAAGGGCAATCCCGAGTTGTTGCTCATGGGGTCGCAGATAGTGGGGGTCCTCTCCGCAACTGCGCTGGGCAATACTGATCAAGAGTCATTGGAAAATGCTTCTTGGGTTGCCAACAACGCGACACAGTACAACTTCCTGAATCATCAGCAAGTAGACGATCTCGTCACAGAGTTGAAGGGCTGTAGAGCTAGCGAAAATCCAGCAGCCTGTCGAGAGAAAGTGAAGGATACCTATGCGAAACTGAGCGCGAAAACCAGTGGATCCGAACTGTTCAAGTGCGAGGGTTTCGATCAGTGTAATGGTCAGACGAACGCCGCTGAAGGAGGGACCCTGGCGCTTGAAAACTACGATGCAAATGGCGGGTTAAGTGCTGAAGAGCGAGCGATTGTTCAGGACTTCCAAGACTCGAACCACACGGACGAGCTGAACTCTCACCATAAAACGATGCTGGGTGATCATGCGGAAATCGCTGGGACGATTCTGACTGGGGGGATCGGGGCTGGGAGCAAATTGGTTGGAAAGACTGATGAACTGCTTACCTCCACAAAAGGTGCTGATGGTGTAATAACCAAAATTTCGGATGGAATGAGGGCGAATCCTTATCACCCTGACTGGAAGAACTACTCGGGAACTGAAGCCCTCAGCCTGTCATCCGGCGCGAGCGGGGTAAAACCTGTGACCGGTTTAGGGGACGTTGAAGATTTTATGACGTCCCAGTTAACCAATTTGAATAAAAAACTTGGGGAAAAAATCGGACAAGGACGACTTCCTTACGAACGAGGAAGAGCTGGGATCGATCAAGCAAAGCTTGATATCAAAGCTACCCTCGAGAGTGCAACGGACATAAGCAGCTTGATTCCCAGGTCGCAAGTCCGAGGCGACTACGATTTAGTGCATGTGTATAGTAAGGTCACGGATCGAACCGTTAGTTTAAGAGTGCTGCCAGGCGGTAAATATGAGTTTGATACTTTAATTCCAGAAAGGTCCTCAAAATTCTGAGAGGTGGTTATGTATTTAGATGATGAATTTTGTGAGTTTCGCGCGCGCTCCTTTTATATCGAAAGGGAAAAGATTTGTGACGTGTTGGTGTTGTTTTTTAAACTACATCTGCAGGGCTGGGTGTCATTAAGTATTGGAGAAGGGGTCGCAATTTTTTCGCACGGTTTGAGAGAGGCCGAATATCAAATAGTCGAGAGTCTTGATGACGAATTTGCTTATCCCGTGAGGGTGGTGAATTCTTTACGCAAATACTTAGATAAAAAAATATCAGGGATTTATGAGTACCGTATTGAAGGGGTGAAGGAAGGGTGCTTGGGCATTTACTTTGATTGTGGAGATTGTGGGCTTAGTGTGTTGGAATATGATGGCTGCCTAACGTTTACTGATGGTATGTGCGATTTCGGAGACAAAGTCTCTTTGGTAAAGCGGGCTGCGTAATAGCAAGCGCGGGAAGAGGCCACTTTAGCAAGTTGTTCGGAGAAATGGCGGTGGATGGGGGCAGAACGCGTATTTTTTAAAAATAAGAACAGATTGCATTTAATGTGATTGGCTGAAGCTATACGTGAAAGTTTGTCCTGCGTTGAGTGTTGCGGAGCGCTATAGGAAAAAAAGGGGGCTGTCCCCTTTTTTAATGGTGTGTTTCACTGGAACGGTAGTACGGGGGGGCTCCGGCAGCCAATTGTCGGCTAGTTATATACCGGCGGCGGTGCAAAAAGCACTAGGAGTAAGATTGAAATGATTTATGGTGATCCGTTTATATTCTCAATTCAGTTTGATGTCGTGAGGGATTGGACTGATTCATGTTTCTGGGTAAATGGATTGTTTTCGTTGTTTGTTTGTGGGGAAAGGCTCCTTGATGTGGTGGATGTAGTCGAGCTTAAAACTGCCGTGAACTTTTACGCAAAAATGGAATTTGAAAATATAGAGGAGGGTGATCCGGCGATTTCTGCAAAAGAATTATTTGCTTCCGCGCATCGTTATTTCTTCAAAGGGGAATCCGCCATTTTAGAAGGCGTGCAAGATATAACGTGCACCTTTTTGGGGGGGGCGCCGGTCTGTTTATTTATTTTCAAAAAACAGCGCATGCAGACAGACTGGTCTGGAGTAAGGACTTTGGCAACCTTGTTCATGAGGCGTTGCTGCCTCGGGGGGCAGTTGTTGGCGTAATTGAAAGTATTGAAGAGTTGTAGATGTTTTATGGTTGTTGTAGCGGGGTAGGTTTGTTGAACTCGACAAATCTGGCCGCTACTTTTTGAAAGGGTAAGCGAAAATTGATTAAAGCCGGACTTTTGCTGCCTTTTATTTTCCTGATTGCAGGCTGCCATTCCAACGTCAGAGACTCTTCCCCCCAGTCTTTTAAAGGATGGTGTCCAAATTCAGCGGGATAAATGGGGACAGACCACCTTTCGAGAGACAAACGGGGACAGGCCACCTTCAAATTCGCGTCGAGC
>NZ_RCOA01000024.1:0-74353 GCF_004307585.1 Pseudomonas sp. Sample_20
CTCTAAACCGGCCCCTCACCCCTTGGCACACCTCCTGCTATAGCCCTGACAGGCTGCGTTCCGACGCGCTCCACAAAAACAATTAAACGAAGGATCCTTCAATGGATAACTCCAACGCCCTGCCCCTTGGGTCGGCTGCCGTGCCGGCCAAACCGAGAACCACCGCCAGCCGGATCAAATCGATCTTCAGCGGCTCTGTCGGCAACATGGTCGAGTGGTACGACTGGTATGTGTATGCCGCCTTCTCCCTGTACTTCGCGAAAACCTTCTTCCCCGCCGGCTCCACCACCGCGCAACTGATGAACACCGCTGCGATCTTCGCCGTGGGCTTCCTGATGCGTCCGATAGGTGGCTGGCTGATGGGCATGTACGCCGACAAGGTCGGGCGCAAGAAAGCGCTGATGGCCTCGGTGTACCTGATGTGCTTCGGCTCGCTGCTGATTGCCCTGAGCCCGAACTATGAAACCATCGGCATCGGCGCGCCGATCCTCTTGGTATTCGCCCGCCTGCTGCAAGGCCTGTCGGTCGGTGGCGAGTACGGCACCTCGGCGACTTATCTGTCCGAGATGGCGACCAAGGAACGTCGCGGCTTCTTCTCCAGCTTCCAGTACGTGACCCTGATCTCCGGCCAGCTCATCGCCCTTGGCGTATTGATCGTGCTGCAAAACATGCTGACCACCGAACAGCTCTACGCGTGGGGCTGGCGTATCCCGTTCGCCATCGGTGCGCTGTGTGCGGTCGTGGCGCTGTACCTGCGTCGCGGCATGGAAGAAACCGAATCGTTCACCAAGAAAGAGAAGTCCAAGGAAAGCGCGATGCGCACCTTGATGCGCCACCCGAAAGAGCTGTTGACCGTGGTCGGCCTGACCATGGGCGGCACCCTGGCGTTCTACACCTACACCACCTACATGCAGAAATACCTGGTGAACACGGTCGGCATGAGCATCTCCGACTCGACCACCATTTCCGCCGCCACGCTGTTCCTGTTCATGTGTCTGCAACCGATCATCGGTGGCCTGTCGGACAAGATCGGCCGGCGTCCGATCCTGATCGCGTTCGGCGTGCTCGGTACGATTTTCACCGTGCCGATCCTGATGACCCTGCACACCATCCAGACATGGTGGGGCGCGTTCTTCCTGATCATGGCGGCGTTGATCATCGTCAGCGGCTACACCTCGATCAATGCGGTGGTCAAAGCCGAATTGTTCCCGACCGAAATCCGCGCCCTGGGCGTTGGCCTGCCGTACGCGTTGACCGTGTCGATCTTCGGCGGCACTGCCGAATACATCGCGCTGTGGTTCAAGAGCATCGGCATGGAAACCGGTTACTACTGGTACGTCACGGCGTGCATTGCCGTGTCGCTGCTGGTGTACATCACCATGAAAGACACCCAGAAGCATTCGCGGATCGTCACTGACTGATAGGGCTACTTCGCTGGCAGGCCACAAAATCTGTGTCCTGCCACGAACCCTACGGGGTCTCGCGTCTGGCTGGAAATATGCGCTGGGTCCTTGCACTATGGCTGCATCCGAATGCAGCTCAGGAATCCGCTCCCCATGCCCGATGACATCCACTTCTACGAACCCGCCAACGGCCACGGCCTGCCTCACGATCCGTTCAACGCCATCGTCGGCCCGCGCCCCATCGGCTGGATTTCCTCCCAGGATGCCGAAGGCCGGCTCAATCTCGCGCCATACAGTTTCTTCAACGCCTTCAACTACGTGCCGCCGATCATTGGTTTTTCCAGTGTCGGGCGCAAAGACAGTCTGAACAACATCGAGCAGACCGGGGAGTTCGTCTGGAACCTCGCCACGCGCCCGTTGGCCGAGCAGATGAACCAGAGCTGCGCGATGGTCGCGCCTGAGGTCAATGAGTTTGAACTGGCAGGGCTTACGACCGTGGCGTCAAAGGTGATTTCGGTGCCACGGGTCGCCGAGAGTCCGGTGTCCTTCGAGTGCAAGGTCACACAGATCATCCAGCTGCAACGCGCCGATGGCGAAACCGTGCCGAGCTGGCTGATCCTCGGCGAGGTGGTCGCGGTGCACATCGCCAAATGGCTGCTGAAGGATGGCATCTACGACACCGCCGCCGCACAACCGATTTTGCGCGGCGGCGGGCCGGCGGATTATTTCCAGCTGGGGCCTGAGGCGCTGTTCAAAATGTGGCGCCCGGGCGCACAGAAGTAATTACCAGATCAGCTCGGCGTCGTCAGTGACGCCCTTGAGCTTGTCCAGCTCGTTGATGGCTGCGTCATCGGCAGCAATGGCGCCGGGGAACACTTGCTCATTGAGCAACTTGTGAAAGCGTGGGGCGCCGCCATCGACCAGGGCCTTTACCGCGATCGCCGCGTAATAACCCTTGTTGCCGCCCAGCTCGACGGGGACGACTGCGGAGACTGCTTCGAAGCGTTCAAACTCTTTACGTGCCATGTCGCGGATCCTGGCTCAATCAAATAAGCCGGACATTAAACCCTCAACCGGCAAGTTTGTGTATCGGCGCGGCGCATTGACCGAGGGCCTGAGCGGCGGAAACGTCCCTGAAGGTGTGGAAGTCGAGGCTGTTGACCACCAGGTCCTGCACCAGCTCGGCGAAGACTTCCATTGACGGACTGTTGAAATACGTCGTCATCATCTGTTGGCTGCTCCAGTAGCCGCTGACCAGCCACAGGTCGGCGTCGCACTGCGATTGTTGCAGGGAAAAACTCAGGCAGCCGGGCGCCGCGCGCGAGACCTCGATCAACGCGCTCAGGCGCACGCCGAGTTCCGCCGAACGCCCGGCCTGGGCACGAACGAAGGCCATATGACTGACAGGCATTTGCTTGGACATGATCAACCCTCCATGAAATCGCGTGGCAGCCGGGGGACGGGCTGCGACTGAAGCAAAGATTAAGGGCCGGGCCGGCTGCGCCGTTAGTCGATTCCTGCCTTCGCGTTGCACAATCCTGCGAGACTGCGCAGACGACCTGTAACAACCTGTAAACCCGCGCAACACGTCTGTCATACGCGTTTTGTGTAGGAGCTGCCGAAGGCTGCGATCTTTGGCTTTTGCCTTGAAGATCAACGATCGCAGCCTTCGGCAGCTCCTACGGAATCGACTGGCGGGAGACCTGCGCGCACCTGCGGGCAGAATCAGGCAAGCATTTGGCAGAATGTGTCTACCGCTGCTGCTTGCACAAACATATGCTCTGCTGCATTCCCCCCTCACTTGCCGAGGATGCCGTGCATGACGTCATTCGATCGTTTTCAAGCCGAACCCAGCGCCGATATGGAAAAGCAGCGCGCGGAGCTGGCGGCGATCATCCGCCGCAACACCAGCGACGATGGCAGCTACCAGACTGCCATCGGCTCACTGGTGATGTCGCGTCACACCCAGTCCCATGACTTTGCCCCGGTACTCGCGCAGCCGGCGCTGTGCATCATGGCGCAGGGGCGCAAAGAGGTCCGCCTGGCCGACGAGTTCTTCAACTACGACCCGCTGAATTATCTGGTGGTGTCGGTTTCGATGCCGCTCAGCGGCCGCGTGGTCAACGTCTCGCCAGAGGAACCGATCCTCGCCGTGCGCCTGGATATCGACCCGACCGAAATCACCGCGCTGATCGCCGACGCCGGCCCGATGGGCGTGCCGACGCGGCCGACCGGGCGTGGTCTGTACGTGGAAAAAATCGACAGCGCCATGCTCGACGCGGTGCTGCGTCTGGCCCGGCTGCTCGACGCGCCGAAAGACATCGCCATGCTCGCGCCGCTGATTCGCCGGGAGATTCTCTATCGCCTGCTGCGTAGTCCGCAGGGTCATCGTTTGTATGAGATTGCGATTGCCAACAGCCAGAGCCATCGCATCAGCCAGGCCATCAAATGGCTCAACGGCAACTTCGAGCAACCGCTGCGCATCGATGATCTGGCGCGGGAAGTGAACCTCAGCGTGTCGACCCTGCATCACCGCTTCAAGGCGATGACCGCGATGAGTCCGTTGCAATATCAGAAGCAGCTGCGCCTGCAAGAGGCGCGGCGGCTGATGTTGACCGAAGGCCTGGAAGCTTCGGCGGCGGGGTATCGGGTGGGCTATGAAAGTCCGTCCCAGTTCAGCCGTGAGTACAGCCGCCTGTTTGGCGCGCCGCCGTTGCGGGATCTGGCGCGGTTGCGGCTGTCGGTCTGATCCGGAATCTGAAGTGGGGCTTATGGCGCTTTCGCGAGCAGGCTCGCTCCCACAGGGAAATGCATTCCAATGTGGGAGCGAGCCTGCTCGCGAAGGGGTCAGTCCAGGCGCTACATATCTATGATCAGACCGCGCGGATCACATGCTTGATCTCCTGAAACGCCGCCAACCCCCAAGGCCCCAGTTCGCGGCCGACACTGCTCTGCTTGTACCCACCCCATGCCGTCTGCGGGAAGATCACCTGTGGCGCATTGATCCACACCAGCCCCGCCTGCAAGGCGTTGGCCACGCGATCCGCCGTTGCAGCATCGCGCGTCACTACACTCGCGACCAGGCCGAACTGCGTGTCGTTGGCCAGCGCAATCGCCTCGCTCTCACTGGCGAAACTGCGCACACACACCACCGGGCCGAAAATCTCTTCACGCCATAACGCGCTGTCCAGCGGCACGTCGGTGAACACCGTCGGTTGCAGAAAATAACCGCGCGGCAAATGCGCCGGACGATTACCGCCGCACACCAACCTCGCCCCGGCGCTCAAACCGCGATCAATATGCCCAAGCACCCGCTGGTACTGCGCCTGATTGACCAGCGCGCCCATCTCCACATCCGCATCAAACGGATCGGCGACTCGAATCGCCTCCGCACGTTTTTGCAGGCGCTGAAGAAATTCATCCATCAATTCCTCGGCAACCAGCACCCGACTGGTGGCCGAGCACATCTGCCCGGCGTTGAAGAACGCGCCGCCACAGGCCAATTCCACCGCCAGTTGCAGATCGGCATCCGCCAGCACCAGCAAGGAAGATTTGCCACCCAGCTCCAGGCTCACACCCTTCACGGTTTCAGCAGCGCGTTGCATCACCTGCACGCCAACCGCATTGCTGCCCGTGAAAGAGATCTTGGCGATACGTGGATCCGCCGACAACGGCGCGCCCACCGCCAGACCAGTGCCGCAGACCAGATTGAACACGCCGTCGGGCAACCCGGATTCAGCGATGATCGCGGCCAGTTCCAGCTCCGGCAGCGGCGTCACTTCAGAAGGTTTCAGCACCACGCAGCAACCGGCGGCGAGCGCTGGCGCCAGTTTCCACGCGGTGGTGACCATGGGGAAATTCCACGGCACGATCAGCCCGACCACGCCGCAGGGTTCACGCCGCAAGCGTGCGCTGAAATCCTCGCTGGGCAGCGGCACGGTGCTGTCCTGCCCGGCGTCGAAGCCTTCGGCGAGTCCGGCGTAATAGTCGAAAGTGGCGATCACGTCATCGACATCGATGGCCGCTTCGAACTGCGGTTTACCGTTGTTGCTCGACTGCAGGTTCATCAAGTGATCGCGACCGTTGCGCACGCCGTTGGCAATGTTGCGCAGGATCGCAGCGCGTTCGGCGCCGGACGTCTGCGACCAGTTTTTGAACGCCTCGGTCGCCGCGCTGATCGCCTGGTCGACGGCGTGTTCGTCACCGCCATTGACGGTGGTCAGCAGCGCTTCGGTAGCGGGGTTGATCACCCGCAGATGTTCGCGGCCCGACGACCATTGACCGTTGATGTAGAGCCCGTCGAGTGTGGTTGGAAAACTCATCATTGGGCCACCGCCTGCATCCACTGGTTCTGGTCGATTTCAATCAGCGTCGGGCCTTGCCGGTCCGTCGCTTTACGCAGCGCTGCGCGCAATTCGTCGATGCTGCTGATGGCTTGCGCGGCGCAACCCAGGCCCTTGGCCACGGCGACGAAATCCGGGGTGTAGATGTCCACGCCGACCGGTTCGATGGCGCGGTTGACCATGTACTTTTTGATCTCCTCGTAACCCTGGTTATTCCACAGCAGCACGATCACCGGCACCCGCGCTTCAACGGCGCTGGCCAGTTCCGGCAGGGTGAACTGCAAGCCGCCGTCGCCGATCAGGCACACCACTGGCGGTCGCGCGCCGTTATCGAGTTGGCCGCCGAGCCACGCACCAATCGCCGCCGGCAACGCATAGCCGAGGGTGCCGTAACCGGTGGATGCGTTGAACCAGCGACGCGGACGCTCGGGATTGAAGGTGAGGTTGCCGGTGTACACCGGTTGCGTGGAATCGCCGACGAACACCGCGTCAGGCAGCTCGTGCAACACGGTTTCGAGGAAACGCGTCTGCGCCAGCGCCGGTGCATCCCAGCTCGCCGCCAATTCATTACGCAGACGCGCGGCGCGAACCTGGCCCCAATCATTGCGGCGCTCGACCAGCGGCTTTTGCATCAGCGTGCTGAGCAAGGCTTGCGCGGCGTTGCGCGAATCAGCGACCAGTGCGATGTGCGGCGGGTAGTTGCGCACGGTCTGATCGGCATCGATGTCGATGCGCAGCAGCTTGCCGGGAATCTCGAAGCCGCCGGCGAAGGTCACGTCGTAATCGGTCTCGGCCAGCTCCGTGCCGATCGCCAGCACCACGTCGGCTTCAGCGACCAGTGCGCGGGTGGCGACCAGGCTTTGCGTCGAGCCGATCAACAACGGATGGCTGGTCGGCAGCATGCCTTTGGCGTTGATGGTCAGCGCCACTGGAGCGTCGAGCAATTCGGCGAGTCGGGTCAGCTCCGGTGCCGCGTCGATAGCACCGCCGCCGGCGAGAATCAGTGGACGTTGCGCGGTGGCGAGCAGTTCGCTCATGCGAGCCACGGCAGCCGGTGCGGCGCCGGCACGGTCGATATTCACCGGCAGGCTGGCGAGCAACTCATCGGCCTCTTCCACCAGCACGTCCAACGGAATTTCGATGTGCACCGGACGCGGTCGACCGGCCTGAAACAAGGCAAACGCACGCGCCAGCACCACCGGCAGTTCGGCAGCGGACATCAGCGTGTGCGAGAACGCTGCGACGCCGCCGACCAGTGCGCTCTGGTTCGGCAGTTCATGCAACTTGCCGCGCCCACCGCCCAACTGACTGCGCGACTGCACGCTGGAAATCACCAGCATCGGAATCGAATCGGCGTAAGCCTGGCCCATGGCCGTGGTGATATTGGTCATGCCCGGGCCGGTGATGATGAAGCACACACCGGGTTTGCCGCTGGTGCGCGCGTAGCCGTCAGCCATGAACCCGGCGCCCTGTTCGTGACGTGGCGTGACGTGGTTGATGCTTGAACGCGCGAGGCCTCGATACAGCTCAACGGTGTGCACACCGGGAATGCCGAACACCTGCTCGACCCCGTAATTCTCCAACAGCTTGACCAGTACTTCGCCGCACGTTGCCATGTTGATTGCCCTTTCATTCACTGAACACTCCCTGTGGGAGCGAGCCTGCTCGCGAATAAGCGGTCCAGCCAACATCCGTGTCGAACCTTGAACCGTCTTCGCGAGCAGGCTCGCTCCCACAGGGTCCGTGGAGTGCCCATTGGAACGGTGCGCAACTGGCAGCAACAATCGATTAAAAGTCATACTAGCCATGTCCCCACGTCATACCTCGGATCGCCATGAAACGCCTGCCCCCCCTGCCCGCTCTGCATACGTTCTGGATCACAGCGCAATGCTGCAACTTCACTCGCGCCGCCGAGCAGTTGCACATCACCCAGGGCGCGGTGAGCCGGCAGATCGCCGGGCTCGAAGAACAGCTCGGTTATCCGCTGTTCATTCGTCTGGCCCGAGGTCTGGCGCTGACGGCCGAAGGCCGCGAATGGCTGCCGCGAGTGGAAAAGGTCTTCGGGCTGATCAGTGAAGCGACCGAGCAGATCGGTCTGACGCGGCAAACCTTGCAACTCAAGGCACCGAGCTGCGTGATGCGCTGGCTGCTGCCGCGTCTGCTGCAATGGCAGAAGGAACGCCCGGACGTGCCGGTCAAATTGACGGCCTCGCTGCAACACGGGGTGGACTTTCAGCGCGAGCAATTCGACGCCGCGGTGATCTACGGCCCGCCGCCGGACCATTCGCCAGGCGCGCTGCATCTGTTCGACGAGCAACTGACACCGGTCTGCTCGCCGCAATTGCTCAAGGGTTCGCCGGCGCTGAACTCACCGCAGGATTTGCAAGAGCATCTGTTATTGCACCCGACCCACGACATTCAGGACTGGTCGGTATGGCTTGATGCAGCGGGATTGCGCCTGGACAACCTTGGCAGCGGGCAGCATTTCGAAACGCTGGATCAGGCGATGTCGATGGCCTCGCACGGGACCGGGGTGGCGATCGGAGACTGGTCGCTGATTGGCGATGATCTGAACGCAGGACGGCTGGTGATGCCGTTTGCGTTGAAGGTGAAGACGGGGTTGGCATATTACGTGGTGGTGCCTGCCGCAGCCGAACCCTCGCCGCAACTTGAGGAGCTGATGCTCTGGCTGGTTGAGCAGGCTCATTTGCGCTGAAGCCTCTCCCCTCACCCTAGCCCTCTCCCCAGGGAGAGGGAACTGATTGGGGATACTCAAGAGATTCATCGACCTGACACAGCCACGCCGAATCCACAATCGACACGGTCGTTCAGGTCAATGCGTGACCCAAGACAACTCGGTCGGCTCCCTCTCCCCCGGGAGAGGGCTGGGGTGAGGGGAAAAGGCTTGACTCAATACCCGACCGTATAACGCTGCCGCAGATGCTTCGGCGTCTCCACTTCGTCAATCAGCGCAATCGCGTAATCGGCAAAGGTGATCCAGCTGCGTCCTTCGGCACTGACCAACAGATGATCCTTGCCGACGCGATACTGGCCGCTGCGTTCACCCTCGACAAACTCCGCCGACGGCGACAAAAAGGTCCAGTCCAGTTCCTGCTCCTGACGCAGCGCATCAAGAAACGCCGCCCCTGCGCTCGCCTCGGCTTTGTATTCGGCCGGGAAACCGGCACTGTCGATCACCCGCGTGTCATCCGGCAGCAACAGCGAACCGGCGCCGCCGACCACCAGCAAGCGCTTCACGCCCGCCTGCTTCACCGGTCCGACAATCGCCGAGGCCGGGACGGTGGCGAAGTGCGCTGCGCTGATCACCACATCGTGACCGGTCAGCGCCGCTTGCAACGCCGCCGAATCCAGCACGTCGAGGCTCTTGCTGACGACACCGGCGCGATCACCGACCTTTGAGGTATCGCGGGCAATGGCGGTGATGCTGTGGCCGCGACGCAGGGCTTCTTCCAGCAGTTGGCTACCGGCACGGCCGGTGGCACCAATGATTGCGATCTTGCTCATGACATTCTCCAGTTGGCTTGAAAATGCTGCGTGTTCAGGTTCGGCTTACCACTGCATCTCGCCCTTGGCGACTTTCGCGCTGAGTTCCAGCGAGCTTTCCTCGCCCAGCTGCGGGTAGCGTTTTTTCATCGCTGCGATCAGTGCAGCAGAGTCTTTGGCCTTGGCGGTTTCGGCATCGAAGGCCTTGATGTAATCGGCAGTGAATTTCACGCTGGCCAGCGAGCGGCTGCTGTCACCCAGAAAATGGCCGGGCACCACGGTTTGCGGTTTCAGGCTTTCGATGGTGTGCAGGGTGTACAGCCAGTCGGCGTGGGATTGCGCGGTCTGGGTGTCGGCCATCCACACATGAATGTTCTCGGCGACCACCACGCCCCCGACCACCGCTTTCAGCGACGGGATCCATACGAAGCTGCGATCCGGTTGCTTGCCGTCGAGGCCGATCACCTGCAATTGCTTGCCTTCGAGGGTCAGGCTGTCGCCCTTGAGCACGTCCGGGACG
This sequence comes from Pseudomonas sp. Sample_20, assembly GCF_004307585.1. Lineage (NCBI taxonomy): Bacteria > Pseudomonadati > Pseudomonadota > Gammaproteobacteria > Pseudomonadales > Pseudomonadaceae > Pseudomonas > Pseudomonas sp. Sample_20. The sequence goes on from NZ_RCOA01000024.1 coordinate 9,771, forward strand.
ATGGTTTTCGCCGGCACGTCGGCGCCCATTTTCGGCCCCCAGTACGCCAGCTTGCCGTCGACGGTGTGCTTGATGTGATCGACGGTCGGCTGCGAAGCCAGCACTTTTGCCTGCGGAAATGCTTTGGTCAGGGTGTCGAGGCCGAAGTAGTAATCCGGGTCACCGTGGCTGATGTAGATGGTGGTCAACTGTTTGCCACTGGCGCGGATCTTCTCCACCACCTGTTCGGCCTGGGATTTGCCGAATTGCGCATCGACCAGAATCGCTTCTTTCTCACCGCTGACCAGCACCGAGCTGACCGGGAAAATCGCCTGGGTGCCCGGGTTGTAGACATCAAGGCTCAGCTCGGCGGCGGATGCATGGGCGGCAAAGCCGAAAAATGCTGCGGCGAGCAGAACGCGTTTGAAGGGGGTGAAGCCGATCATTTGTTGCTCCGGATTACGAATGCCAGTCTGGCGATGCAACAGAGCTTAGTTGCCAGACTCAGTACAAAAAATGCGATGCTTGGACATAGTTTGTTTCTGAAAGCGGGCAAATCATGGATCGGCTTCAAGCAATGCGGGTATTCGTCACGGTGGTGGACCTGGGCAGCCAGTCGGCGGCGGCCGATCACCTCGACCTGTCGCGGCCAGTGGTGTCGCGCTATCTGGCGGAGCTGGAAGACTGGGTCGGTGCGCGGCTGATGCACCGCACCACGCGCAAATTGAGCCTGACCGCCGCCGGCAGTGAAATCCTCCCGCGCTGCCGGCAGATGATCGACCTGTCGCACGACATGCAGGCCGCCGTCAGCGAACCCGATGACGCGCCGCGCGGACTGCTGCGGATCAGCGTCAGCACCTCGTTTGGCCAAGCGCAACTGGCCGATGCGATGGCGGCATACGTCAGGCTTTACCCCGGCGTGAGCATCGATCTGCAGATGCTCGACCGCACGGTGAATCTGGTCGATGAACGCATCGATCTGGCGATTCGCACCAGCAATGATCTTGATCCGAATCTGATCGCCCGGCGCCTGACCGTGTGCCGCTCGGTGGTCTGCGCAGCGCCGGCTTACCTGCTTGAGCATCCGGCGCCGCAAACGGTTGAGGATTTGAGCCGACATAACTGCCTGACCCATTCCTATTTCGGCAAGAGCCTGTGGCATTTCGAGGAGGATGGCGAACCGGTTTCGGTACCGGTGCAGGGCAATATCAGCGCCAACGAGGCCAGCACCCTTCTGCGCGCAACCCTGGCCGGCGCGGGCGTGGCGATGCTGCCGACCTACCAGGCTGGCGTGCATATTCACAGCGGCGAACTGCTGCGTTTGCTGCCACATGTCGAACCGCGCCAGATGAATATCTACGCGGTGTACGCCTCACGCAAACACATGCCGGCGGCCCTGCGCAGCATGCTCGACTTTCTGGTTCAGCGTTTCCCGGAGAACCCAGCCTGGGATGTGGGATTGTAAAAGTCAAAAGATCGCAGCCTTCGGCAGCTCCTACATTTGGAATGCGTTTCCACTGTAGGAGCTGCCGAAGGCTGCGATCTTTTGATCTTGTTCTATGCTCAAAGTAATACCGCAAGGTAGACGTTCAGAGGTCGAACACCATGAACATCAAAACAAAAAGATACGCCGCCATCTTCATCACCTGCGCCGCCACGCTGGCGCTGTACGGCACCGCTGCCTGGCGGGTCGAGCAGTTGCGCCAGCTGCCGCGCGAGTATGCGAGCTGCAACTATGAGCGGTGTATTCCGCACAATGCCACGCTGAACGCATTGCGCTGATAGACCTGCGCTGGAATGCAACCCTGTGGGAGCGAGCTTGCTCGCGAAAGCGGTGGGTCAGTCAGCCTGTTTGTTGGATGACACTCCGCCTTCGCGAGCAAGCTCGCTCCCACAGGTGTTGGGTGGTGCTTTTAAGGTTGTTGCTCGGCCTTCAAGCGGTCGCGGAATGCCTTTGGCGAAATTCCCACCCGGCGGCGGAACAGGCGCGTGAAATTGGTCGGATCGGAAAACCCCAACAGCTCCGACATCTCGTAAATCGTCATGCTGGTGTAGGTCAGCAGGCGCTTGGCTTCCAGCAACTGACGCTCGTGCATGATCTGCAACGCCGGTTGCCCGGCCAGTTCACGGCAGGTGCCGTTGAGGTGCGACACGGAGATGCCCAGGCGATGGGCGAGGTCTTCGACCTTGACGTGCTGGCGGTAAGTCTCTTCCACCAACTGAATGAAACCGTTGAGGTATTCGCGCTGGCGTTGCGGCCGTTGGCTGGCCTTGTGCCGAACGATCGCCTGGCGGCTGACCCAGACCATGATCACGCTGACCAGCGAATGCATGAGCATTTCCCGCGCCGGTTGATGGCCGTTGTACTCGGCCTGCAACGCTGAAAACAGGCTGTTGAGATAATCGCCATCCTTGCCGGCCGGGTAGTTTTCCGCCCGAGCCAACGCGTGTACCGAATCGCCCAGTTGCGCCTGCAAATGCTTGATCAGCGGCGTGGCCAAGGTAACGATGAAGCCTTCAACATCCTCGGAAAAACGAAACCCGTGCACCGACAACGGTGGCAGCACCTGAATCGCTGGCGTCTCGAGTTGCGTGCGCTGGCCTTCGATTTCGAGCTCTGCCTGACCTTTGAAAACGAACAGCAGCTGGCACAGATCCGCATGGCGGTGAGGTTTGATTTCCCATTGGTGTTCGCGACTGCGCGAGGAAATGGTTTCACAGTGCAGCAAGTCCGGGGTCGGCCAGTCCAGGCTTTCACCATAGAGCTTGAACACCGGAATAGAAGGCAGGGCAGGCTTGTTCATACTTCAATCCAGGCCTCTGGTTTTTGGGCGATAATCGCACCGATTGGCAGAATGTACAGGTATCGGCTCAGTTTTCACCTTCAATTGACAGACCCGCAAGGGAAAAATGCAAGCACTCGATCCATAAAATCATTCACCGGCTGTTGCTGCGTGAAGCTTGCGAGTCATAAAAACAATGAAAATCCTGAAAACCCAAGTCGCCATTATCGGCGCCGGTCCTTCCGGACTGCTTCTCGGCCAGTTGCTGCACAACGCTGGCATCGACACCCTGATCCTCGAACGCCAGACGCCCGATTACATTCTTGGGCGCATCCGTGCCGGTGTGCTTGAACAAGGCATGGTAGAGCTGCTGCGTGAGGCCGGCGTCGGTCAGCGAATGGATGCCGAAGGTCTGGTTCATGGCGGCTTTGATCTGGCGCTGGACGGGCGTCAGGTGCACATCGACCTGCACGCGCTGACCGGCGGCAAAACAGTAATGGTCTACGGCCAGACCGAGGTCACCCGCGACCTGATGGCCGCTCGTCGGGAGGCCGGCGCGCCAACAATTTATCAAGCGAGCAATGTCGTTCCCCATGACATGAAAAGCGACGAAGCTTTTGTCACCTTCGAAAAGGACGGTGAAAGCTGGCGCGTTGATTGCGATTACATCGCCGGTTGCGATGGTTTCCATGGCGTCGCGCGGCAGTCGATTCCGGCCGATTGCCTGAAGATTTTCGAGCGGGTCTACCCGTTCGGCTGGCTGGGCATTCTCGCCGACACACCGCCGGTCCACGACGAATTGGTCTACGCCCGCCACGAACGTGGCTTCGCTTTGTGCAGCATGCGTTCAGCCACGCGCACCCGCTATTACCTGCAAGTGCCGGCGGATGAAAACGTCGATGACTGGAGCGATCAGCGTTTCTGGGATGAGCTGAAAAAGCGCCTGCCGGATGCCCTCGCGGAAAAACTGGTGACCGGTCCTTCGATCGAAAAAAGCATCGCGCCGCTGCGCAGTTTTGTCGTCGAGCCAATGCAGTACGGGCGCATGTTTCTCGTCGGCGACGCCGCCCATATCGTCCCGCCGACTGGCGCCAAGGGCTTGAACCTGGCTGCCAGCGATGTCAGCACGTTGTTCAATATTCTGCTGAAGGTCTATCGCGAAGGCCGCACCGATCTGCTGGAAAAATACTCGGAGATCTGCCTGCGCCGGGTGTGGAAAGCCGAACGGTTTTCCTGGTGGATGACGTCGATGCTGCATCGCTTCGACGAGCACGATGAATTCAGCCAGCGCATCAGCGCGTCGGAACTGGACTACTTTGTCAGCTCGCAAGCAGGGCAAAAAACCATTGCAGAAAATTACGTCGGGCTTCCGTACGAGGCTATCGAATAGCCTGCTATCGACTTACACTGGCGAGCACTTACCCGCTCGCCTTGTCCATGCGGGTCAATCACTGCCCGCAGGTTTTCCGTGACCACTCTCAATCAGCCTGAAACGCCCAAACCGGCCATTCGCAGCGTGCTGGTCGCCTTGATGATGGCGATCTTCCTCGGTGCGCTGGACCAGACCATCGTCGCCGTGTCGATGCCGGCGATCTCCGCGCAATTCAAGGACGTCAGCCTGCTGGCCTGGGTGATTTCCGGCTACATGGTGGCGATGACCGTGGCGGTGCCGATCTACGGCAAGCTCGGCGACCTGTACGGGCGACGCAAACTGATGCTGTTCGGCATGGGCCTGTTCACCCTCGCCTCGCTGTTCTGCGGCATGGCGCAGAGCATGGAACAGCTGGTGCTGGCGCGGATCCTTCAGGGCATTGGCGCCGGCGGCATGATCTCGGTGAGTCAGGCGATCATCGGCGACATCGTCCCGCCGCGTGAACGCGGCCGCTATCAGGGTTACTTCAGCAGCATGTACGCCGTGGCCAGCGTTGCCGGTCCGGTGCTTGGCGGCTACATGACCGAATACCTGTCGTGGCGCTGGGTGTTTCTGATCAACCTGCCGCTGGGCCTCGGCGCCTGGTGGGTGGCTCGGCGCAATCTGCGCGGCTTGCCGATTCCGCAGCGTAAACCGGTGATCGATTACCTCGGCACGGTGCTGATGATCATCGGCCTGACCGCGTTGCTGCTCGGCATCACTGAAGTCGGCCAGGGTCATTCATGGCGCAGCAGCGAAGTGCTCGGCCTGTTCGCTTGTGCCGTGGTGGTATTGGCGCTGTTCGTCTGGCATGAGCGCCGGGCGCGGGAGCCGTTGCTGCCGATGCACCTGTTCGCCAACCGCAATGCCCTGTTGTGCTGGTGCACGATTTTCTTCACCAGTTTCCAGGCCATTTCGCTGATCGTGCTGATGCCGCTGCGCTTTCAAAGCGTCACCGGCGCTGGCGCCGACAGCGCGGCGTTGCACTTGCTGCCACTGGCGATGGGCTTGCCGATCGGCGCCTATTTCGCCGGCCGCCGCACCTCGATCACCGGACGCTACAAACCGCAGATTCTCACCGGGGCGATCCTCATGCCGATCTCGATTCTCGGCATGGCCTTCAGTCCGCCACAAGCAACGCTGCTCAGCGGTCTGTTCATGTTGCTCAGCGGCATCGCTGGCGGCATGCAGTTCCCGACCTCACTGGTCGGCACGCAAAACTCGGTGGAACAACGCGACATCGGCGTCGCCACCAGCACCACCAACCTGTTCCGCTCACTGGGCGGTGCGGTGGGCGTGGCGCTGATGTCGGCGCTGCTGCTGGCGTTGCTGCACGATTCCAGCTTCGCCCATCTGGCAAACAGTTCGCTGATCAGCGAGGGGCATTCGGGCAACGTTCTGCTCGATGGCCTGAACGCAGCCCCCGGCGAAGCGCAGAACGCTTTGCGCGCGGAGCTGCTGGTGACCTTCCGCCACTTGCTCTGGGTCAGCACGGCAGTGTCGTTGCTGGGGCTGGCAGCGGCGATTGCCATGCCGAACAACCTGCTGCGCGGGCGGGAGCACGGCGCGAAATGAGCCTTTTGCGCTGATCGTTCCCACGCTCTGCGTGGGAATGCCTCAACGGACGCTCTGCGTTCGGCCTTGGATGGGACGCAGAGCGTCCCGGGCTGCATTCCCACGCGGAACGTGGGAACGATCATCGCGCGCTCAAGGGCTGTAGTAACCTACCGCGACGAGGAAGTGCCCGACCTTTTTCAGGTACGCATGCTTGTCCTCGATCTTGCCGGTCACCGGGTTTTTCCAGCGGTATTCGTATTCGCCTTCATCCTGTTTGCCGATCAGCGCCAGAATCGGCTCGCCCACCGGTTTGCCTTCCGGATCCTTGACCTTGCCAAAATCAGTGTTGATCAAGCGTAGATTGGTGCCGTGGGCGACATACCGCTGGTTGTTCAGATCGACCACGAAGACATACAGGTCATCCTGCAGATATCCGCCCTTGAGCGAGTTGATCGCAACCAGCGTGCCCTTCTCGTCCTTGCTCAGATCCGTCGCGGCTTTGTCCAGCAAGGCCTTGGCCTGCTCAGCCGAAGCCCGTGGCAAGTAGTAACCCACCGCGAGAATGCGCTGCCCGACGCGCTGGTAGAACACATGCTTGCGCTCGACCTTGCCGTCGGCCCAGTTCTGCCAGCGGTATTCGGCCTGCTGGATACCGTTGCCTTCCGGCACTTTCAACGCATCCTTGAACGCCTTCTGCAGATCCGGCCCGAGCACTTCGCTGACATCGCGGCCGATCAGCGCCGATGACGGCCCGCCACTGGCAAGCATGACGCCTTTGGTGTCGAGGACGAACACGTAGCGATCCTTGTCGACGAACTCACCCTGGCGGCTGAAGGCGGCGAACGCCTTGTCACCATTGTCGTGGTAGTAGGCCAAGGCTTTTTCCAGCAGGGCAATGGCGGCCTGACTGTCATCCTTGGCGGCGGTGGCGGCGCTGGCCTGGCCGAAGCCGGCCAACAACATCAGGCCGAGCCAGGCCACTTTATGCAAAAACCCCATAGCGCATCCCTCGTTCTTTTTGGTGTTTCAAGAGCGTAGACGGCTTGGGCTGATGTACGAGTATTCAGAATGATGCAGGGGATTACAGGCCGCTGTGGTGAGGGTATTTATTCCCGTTCGGCGGCGCAGCCGGCGCATCCGGCTGACGCGTTTTACCTGAAGATCAGGACTGCCAGCCTTGGGGCTGCTTCGCAGCCCAGCGGGGATAAATCCCCTCGCCACAAAGCCCTCCAGGCAACAGATCAGTCGCTACGGGCGGGAATTGATCTGCTGCTGGAGATTCTGGATCTGCGCCTGCAAGGTATTCAGGTTGCGGGTCATCTGCGCGCGGAATGCATCGAACTCGGCAGTATTGCCGCCACCCTGTGGCGCTGCCGGGCGGTTGTCCTGCTGACTTTTCAGCACCACGATGTCCTGCTCCAGACGATCGATCGCCGCGCTCGGATTGCCCTGTTTCTTCAGCGCGGCGATATCCGCGCCGAGGCTTTTGAATTGGGCATCGAAAGCTTTCAACTGCGCATCGACCTTGCTGGTATCGGCCGGGGTGCTTTTAATGGTCGCCAGCTCGGCGCTCAAGGCTTTGACCTGAGCCTGCAACTGCGTATTGGCGTTCTGTTGTTCGGTGGTCTGCGCGGTCATCTGCGCCAGACGCTTGTCCAGTTCGCTGGCCTGCCCGGCCACGCCTTGCTGCTGCTTGCTCTGGTCGAGCAGCTTGCCTTCGAGTTGCTTGATTTGCAGCTTCAGCGCTTCGCTGTCGCTGCTGACGTTGCTCTGGCTGGCGACGACCTTGCCGGAAATATCCTGCAGGCGCCCCGCCGCTTCTTCGCTGATGCGGGCGAAGCTTTCCTGGGTGGCGACCAGTTGCTGCTCCATCAGCGAGATCTGCTGGAAGCTCCACCAGGCCAGACCGATGAAGGCAAAAAACAACGCGCCGACCAGCGCCCACAGCGGCCCGGTGCTGGCGGCCTTGACCTTGACCACTGGCGCGCTGCGCGAATGCACGGAAGTGCGGGGGCCGGGCGCGATGTCATCGTCATCGAACGGGTCGGCGCGCAGGCTTGGCACGTTGTCGAAATCGTCGTCGTGGGCATCGTTTCGCATGGACATTGAGGCAACCTTTGGCAAACGCGGTGATGGCTAAATGCTGCGAAGTATAACCGCCGCAGCCGCAGGCATTGACCCTCAACCCGCAAGGCGGTTCATTGCCGCCCGGCCGAATCGTTTCAACGGATGTCCTGGGCTTTCCACCACGCGCAGAACTCATCGAGGGCCGCCCACAGGCTGACTTTCGGATCGTAGTCGAGATAATGCCGGGCGCGGCTGATGTCGAGGGTGAAGTTTTTTTTCATGACCTGCATGCCCAGGCGCGACAGGGTCGGCTCAGGGCGTCCCGGCCAGAGCATGCACGCGCCTTCGTTGAGCGCCGCGACGCTGTACGCGAGACCGTAGGAGCGATATTTGCGCACCTGATCGACGTCCATCCGCCGCATCACGTAATTGACCACATCCCACAGCGGCACCGGCGAACCGTTGCTGATGTTGTAGGCCTTGCCCAGCGCCGAACCTTGCGCCAACAGGCTGCTGAGCATGGCTTCGTTGAGATTTTGCACGCTGGTGAAATCGACCTTGTTCAAGCCGTCGCCGATGATCGCCAGCCGGCCCTTGCGCTGCATCTTCAGCAGGCGCGGGAAGATGCTCATGTCGCCGGCACCGGTGACGAAACGCGGGCGCAGGGCGATGGTTTCCAGACCGAATTCCTGGGCACCGAAGACTTTCTGCTCGGCCAGATATTTGGTCGCGGCGTAGGGATGCTTGAAGCGTTTGGGCACTTGCTCTTCGGTCAGACCGAGATGGTCGCGGCCATCGAAATAGATCGACGGCGACGACAGATGCACCAGCCGCCGCACCCGCTGCTTGAGGCACGCTTCGACGACGTTTTCGGTGACTTCGACGTTGCCCTGATGAAAGTCCTGATAACGCCCCCACACGCCAACCGCACCGGCGCAATGCACCACGGCTTCGACGTCACGGCACAGGTCGTGCACCAGATCGGCGTCGGTCAGATCGCCCGGCACGAACTCGGCACCGCGGCGCACCAGATGCTCGACGCTCTCGGCCCGGCGACCGTTGACCCGCACTTCAAGGCCCTGCTCCAGGGCGAAACGCGCAAAGCGCCCGCCAATAAAGCCGCTGGCGCCGGTAACCAAAATCTTCATCAAAAACTCCAGGGAAGCAGCTGCAAGCTTCGAGCTTTCAGCTGCAAGTTGAAACGGTGCGTGTTCTTGCCGCTTGCAGCTTGACGCTTGTTGCTGCGTTCAAGCCACTAGCCATTGCTTTGAGGAGCGCAGCAGTTGTTCGGTCAGTAGATTGAGCAACTGGCCGCCATTGCGCCAATGATGCCAGTACAGCGGCACGTCGATCGGTTTATCTGGCAGCAATTCGCGCAGCACCCCGCGTTGCAATTGCTCGCGCACCTGCAACTCTGGCACCAAGCCCCAGCCCAGACCGGCTTCGGTCAGGCGAATGAAGCCTTCGGAAGACGGGCATAAGTGATGCTCGAACGCGCCGTCGACGCCCAACAGCGCCAGATAGCGATGCTGAAGGAAATCGTCCGGGCCGAACACCAGCGCCGGGGTGCGCGGCAGCTGTTCGGCGCGTACGCCATCGGGAAAATGCCGGGCGATGAAGGCCGGACTGGCCAAGGCGCGATAACGCATGGCGCCGAGCAATACGCTGCGTGCGCCGGCCACCGGCCGCTCGCTGGCGCACAGGCACGCAGCCACTTCACCGGCACGCATGCGCTTGAGGCCGACGGTCTGGTCTTCGACGATCAGGTCGAGCAACAAATGCTGCTCGGCGCAGAAATCGCCGACGGCCTCGGCCCACCAAGTGGCGAGGCTGTCGGCGTTGAGGGCGATGCGCAGGCGATCGGGCAGGCCTTCTTCGTCCAGCGCCGGCACCACTGATTGCAGGTCGCGCTCGAGCAGACGCACCTGCTGCACATGGTTGAGCAAGCGTCGGCCGATCTCGGTCGGCGATGGCGGTGTTTCACGCACCAGCACTGGCTGGCCGACCCGCGCTTCAAGCAATTTGATGCGCTGGGAGATCGCCGACTGCGACAGGCCCAGCACCTGTGCGGCGCGATCGAATCCGGCCTGCTCGACCACAGCGGCGAGCGCGGAAAGCAATTTATAGTCGAACATCAGTTTTCCTAATGGGCGATCAGCACTATTGGTTTTTCTTATACAGCGTCACACCGGAGAATAGCCAGCAAGCACTCTCTTTCAAGGATCTCTCCCATGTGGCAAAGCTACGTAAACGGCCTGCTGGTGGCGTTCGGCCTGATCATGGCGATCGGCACGCAGAACGCTTTTGTCCTGGCGCAAAGCCTGCGCCGTGAACACCATTTGCCGGTGGCGGCATTGTGCGTGGTGTGTGACGCAATTCTGGTCGCGGCCGGGGTGTTCGGCCTGGCGACGATCCTCGCGCAGAACCCGACCCTGCTGGCGATCGCCCGTTGGGGCGGCGCGACGTTTCTGATCTGGTACGGCAGCCAGGCGCTGCGCCGGGCCTGCTCGAAACAGAGCCTTGAGCAAGGCGAAAACCAGACCGTGCGTTCGCTGCGCGCAGTGATGCTTAGCGCCCTGGCGGTGACCTTGCTCAACCCCCACGTTTATCTGGATACGGTATTGCTGATCGGCTCGCTGGGCGCGCAGCAATCGGTGCCGGGCGCTTATGTGGTCGGCGCGGCGAGTGCATCGTTGCTGTGGTTTTTCACCCTGGCCCTCGGCGCGGCGTGGCTGGCACCGTGGCTGGCCCGCCCGAGCACGTGGCGCATTCTCGATCTGGTGGTGGCGTTGATGATGTTCGCCGTGGCCGCGCAGTTGATCATCGCCGGATGAATAATTGCCAAAGGCTCTGGAACCTCTATCCCACACAGTTGTTGCGTGGTTAAGGCGTGACCCCGGTGCTATGATCCGAACCCTGCGCCGCAAAGAGTAAAAACTCGCCGGTGCATTTCCGGCCGCCCGTGATCGGCCTTGCGCTCACCGCAACAGACCTGATTAGGAGAATCATCATGGCTTTCGAATTGCCGCCGCTGCCTTACGCACACGATGCCCTGCAGCCGCACATCTCCAAGGAAACCCTGGAGTTCCACCACGACAAGCACCACAACACCTACGTCGTGAACCTGAACAACCTGGTGCCAGGCACCGAGTTTGAAGGCAAGACCCTGGAAGAAATCGTCAAGACTTCTTCGGGCGGCATCTTCAACAACGCCGCTCAGGTCTGGAACCACACCTTCTACTGGAACTGCCTGGCGCCAAACGCCGGCGGTCAACCAACCGGCGCCCTGGCAGATGCCATCAACGCAGCGTTCGGTTCGTTCGACAAGTTCAAGGAAGAATTCAGCAAAACCTCGATCGGCACCTTCGGTTCCGGCTGGGGCTGGCTGGTGAAAAAGGCTGACGGTTCCCTGGCCCTGGCCAGCACCATCGGCGCCGGCAACCCGCTGACCAGCGGCGACACCCCGCTGCTGACCTGCGACGTCTGGGAACACGCTTACTACATCGACTACCGCAACCTGCGTCCGAAGTACGTTGAAGCGTTCTGGAACCTGGTCAACTGGAAGTTCGTGGCCGAGCAGTTCGAAGGCAAGACCTTCACCGCTTAAGCTTCGCGCCAGACGAGAAACCCGGCTTCGGTCGGGTTTTTTTATGCCCGGCGCATGGCGTTTCTCGCACGATAAAAGCAGCTTCGCGCCGTTTGCCGCCAGCCCCCAGCCGACTACCATCACAGGCAAGAAAAAATCTTTGACCCAGTGCTCAAGTTGAAGGCAACTGCAACCGACACAGTTAATTCAGAGCTATTACTCAAATGACGACATTGCGGCCAGGATCACGGCGACTTTTCCCGTGCCCGATTGTCCCTTTGACTGCCAACCCGGGATTGCCAATACTCATGGCAACTTGACGCTACCCGCACGGAACAAGGAATAACCCTTTGAAGCTGGAACTCAAGAACAGCTTGTCGGTGAAGTTGCTCCGGGTCGTGCTCCTGTCGGCATTGATCGTAGGCGTAGTCTTGAGCTGCGCGCAGATTGTCTTCGATGCCTACAAGACCCGTCAGGCGGTTGCCGGCGACGCCGAGCGCATCCTCGACATGTTCCGCGATCCATCGACCCAGGCCGTGTACAGCCTGGATCGGGAAATGGGCATGCAGGTGATCGAAGGGCTGTTCCAGGACGACGCCGTGCGTCAGGCCTCGATCGGCCATCCCAACGAAGCCATGCTGGCGCAGAAATCCCGCGAGCTGCAGCATTCCAACAGCCGTTGGCTGACCGACCTGATTCTTGGCCAGGAACGCACCTTCACCACGCAATTGGTCGGCCGTGGCCCCTACAGCGAATATTACGGCGACCTGAGCATCACCCTCGACACCGCCACTTATGGCGAAGGGTTTATCGTCAGCTCGGTGATCATTTTCATTTCCGGGGTGTTGCGGGCACTGGCGTTGGGCCTGGTGCTGTATCTGGTCTATCACTGGTTGCTGACCAAACCGCTGTCACGAATCATCGAGCACCTCACCGAGATCAACCCCGATCGTCCCAGCGAGCACAAGATTCCGCAGATCAAGGGCCACGAAAAAAACGAACTGGGCCTGTGGATCAACACCGCCAACCAGTTGCTCGAGTCCATCGAACGCAACACCCACCTGCGCCACGAAGCGGAAAACAGCCTGCTGCGCATGGCCCAGTACGACTTCCTCACCGGTCTGCCGAACCGCCAGCAATTGCAGCAGCAACTGGACAAGATTCTCGTCGATGCCGGCAAGCTGCAGCGCCGCGTCGCGGTGTTGTGCGTCGGCCTGGATGACTTCAAGGGCATCAACGAGCAATTCAGCTACCAGACCGGTGACCAATTGCTGCTGGCCCTGGCCGATCGTTTACGTGCCCACAGTGGTCGTCTTGGCGCGCTCGCTCGCCTCGGCGGCGATCAGTTCGCGCTGGTGCAGGCCGACATTGAACAGCCTTACGAAGCAGCAGAACTGGCGCAAAGCATTCTCGATGACCTCGAGGCGCCCTTCGCCCTCGACGATCATGAAATCCGCCTGCGCGCGACTATCGGCATCACCCTGTTTCCGGAGGACGGCGACAGCACCGAGAAGCTGTTGCAGAAAGCCGAGCAGACCATGACCCTGGCCAAGACCCGCTCGCGCAATCGTTATCAGTTCTACATCGCCAGCGTCGACAGCGAGATGCGCCGTCGTCGCGAGCTGGAAAAAGATTTGCGCGATGCGCTGATCCGCGACCAGTTCTACCTCGTCTATCAGCCGCAGATCAGCTATCGCGATCACCGCGTGGTCGGCGTCGAAGCGCTGATTCGCTGGCAACATCCGGAACACGGTCTGGTGCCGCCGGACCTGTTCATTCCGCTGGCCGAACAGAACGGCACGATCATCGCCATCGGCGAGTGGGTGCTCGATCAGGCCTGCAAGCAATTGCGCGAGTGGCACGATCAGGGTTTCGTCGATCTGCGCATGGCGGTCAATCTGTCCACCGTGCAACTGCACCACGCCGAGCTGCCGAGGGTGGTCAACAACCTGTTGCAGATGTACCGCTTACCGCCGCGCAGTCTGGAACTGGAAGTCACCGAAACCGGCCTGATGGAAGACATCACCACCGCCGCCCAGCATCTGCTCAGCCTGCGCCGCTCCGGTGCGCTGATCGCGATCGACGACTTCGGCACCGGCTACTCGTCCCTCAGTTATCTGAAAAGCCTGCCGCTGGACAAGATCAAGATCGACAAGAGCTTCGTTCAGGACCTGCTCGATGACGACGATGACGCGACCATCGTTCGCGCGATCATTCAACTGGGCAAGAGCCTGGGCATGCAGGTGATTGCCGAAGGCGTGGAAACCGCCGAGCAGGAAACCTACATCATTTCCGAGGGTTGCCACGAAGGTCAGGGCTACCACTACAGCAAACCGCTGCCGGCGCGGGAGCTGGGTATTTACCTCAAGCAGGCGCAACGCAGCAACGCGGCGATTCTCTGAAAGCGAGAGATCGCGCCATCACACCTGCCTAAATAAGAAATATTTCCAAGCACGCCTTTACACATAATGCGAAAGATTTGCATTATGTCGCAGTTTTGCGCGCCACCGGCGCCAGTCCACTCAACTACCGAAGCAGGATGTTCGCCATGATTCGTATGCCTCTGGCTACCGCCAGTCTGCTGGCCATCGCTATTTCCCTCGCCGGTTGCGGCGAAGGCAAGGACAAAGAAAAAGCCTCCGAAATGACTCCGGCTTCCAGCAGCGCTGCTCCAGCCCCTGCCGCTGCACCTGCTCCTGCCGCCGGTAAAGTTGACGATGCCGCCGCCAAGGCTGTGGTCGCGCACTATGCCGACATGGTCTTCGCCGTTTACAGCGATGCCGAATCCACCGCGAAAACCCTGCAGAGCGCGGTCGACGCGTTCCTCGCCAAGCCGAACGCCGACACCCTCAAAGCCGCCAAGGCTGCCTGGGTCGCCGCACGCGTGCCGTACCTGCAGAGCGAAGTATTCCGCTTCGGCAACACCATCATTGACGATTGGGAAGGTCAGGTTAACGCCTGGCCGCTGGACGAAGGCCTGATCGACTACGTCGACAAATCCTACGAGCACGCACTGGGTAACCCGGGCGCCAGCGCCAACATCATCGCCAACACCGAAGTGCAGGTCGGCGAAGACAAAGTCGACGTGAAAGAGATCACCCCGGAAAAACTCGCCAGCCTCAACGAGCTGGGCGGTTCCGAGGCGAACGTTGCCACCGGCTACCACGCGATCGAATTCCTGCTCTGGGGCCAGGATCTGAACGGCACCGGCCCTGGCGCTGGCAACCGTCCGGCCTCGGACTATCTGGAAGGCGCCGGCGCCACCGGTGGTCATAACGAGCGTCGTCGTGCCTACCTGAAAGCCGTGACCCAACTGCTGGTGAGCGACCTGGAAGAAATGGTCGGCAACTGGAAGCCGAACGTGGCCGACAACTACCGCGCCACCCTGGAAGCCGAGCCAGGCGAAACCGGCCTGCGCAAAATGCTCTTCGGCATGGGCAGCCTGTCGCTGGGTGAACTGGCGGGCGAACGCATGAAGGTTTCCCTGGAAGCCAACTCCCCCGAAGACGAGCAGGATTGCTTCAGCGACAACACCCACTACTCGCACTTCTACGACGCCAAAGGCGTGCGTAACGTTTACCTGGGCGAGTACACCCGTGTTGACGGCACCAAGATGACCGGCGCCAGCCTGTCGTCGCTGGTGGCCAAGGCCGATCCGGCTGCCGACACCGCGCTGAAAGCCGATCTGGCCGCGACCGAAGCGAAGATCCAGGTCATGGTCGATCACGCCAACAAGGGTGAGCACTACGACCAGTTGATCGCTGCCGGCAACACCGTTGGCAACCAGGTGGTTCGCGACGCCATCGCCGCGCTGGTCAAGCAGACCGGCTCGATCGAAGCCGCTGCCGGCAAACTGGGCATCAGCGACCTGAACCCGGACAGCGCCGATCACGAATTCTGATTGCAGCGTCCGCTCAAAAAGAGGCGACCTTCGGGTCGCCTTTTTCATTATTGGCACACCACTATCCCTGTGGGAGCGAGCCTGCTCGCGAAGGCTTGATCCGGCGCAGCATTTTCAGCGCGTCGGGCGCCGCTTTCGCGAGCAGGCTCGCTCCCACAGTGTTGGCATGCGCTTCAAGGCTTGCGCGTTATCAAGCAAACGATAATTCCTCTTATTCAAACTCCCCCGCCCTGTTAGACTTTGCGCCTTTGTTTTCGCCCGTTTGCAGGATGTCTGATGCTGTCGTTGCCGCTTCGCTTGTCCGCACTGTTGCTGGCCCTGGGCCTGAGTGCCTGCGATGACGCCCCGCGTTTCACCAAGGCCGAGCCGGGGGAAGCGCGTTCGGGCGGTGCGGCGACTGTGCGCAAGAGCGATCAGAACGCCTTCTCCCTGCCATCGGCCAACCTGCCGCCGTCGCGGCGCGTGGACTTCAGTGTCGGCAACAGTTTCTTTCGCAGCCCGTGGGTGATCGCGCCGTCGACCACCACGGCGCGCGACGGCCTCGGCCCGCTGTTCAATACCAACGCCTGCCAGAACTGCCACATCAAGGACGGTCGCGGGCATCCGCCGGCACCTGATGCAAGCAATGCAGTGTCGATGCTGGTGCGCCTGTCGATTCCCGACGCGCCGCAATACGCCAAAGTCATCGAACAGCTCGGCGTAGTGCCGGAGCCGGTGTATGGCGGGCAGTTCCAGGACATGGCCGTGCCCGGCGTCGCCCCGGAAGGCAAGGTGCGGGTCGACTACACGCCGGTGCCGGTACGCTTCAAGGACGGCACTGAAGTCGAGTTGCGCAAACCGACCCTGCAGATCACTCAACTCGGTTACGGCCCGATGCACCCGGACACGCGTTTTTCCGCGCGGGTGGCGCCGCCGATGATTGGTCTGGGCCTGCTCGAAGCCATCCCTGAGCAAGCGATCCTCGCCAACGCTGCCGCGCAAGCCAAGGAGAACAACGGCATCAACGGCCGGCCCAACCGTGTCTGGGATGACCAGTTGCAGAAAACCGTCGTCGGCCGGTTCGGCTGGAAAGCCGGGCAGCCGAATCTCAATCAGCAGAACGTTCACGCGTTCTCCGGTGACATGGGCCTGACCACCAGCCTGCGGCCGTTCGACGATTGCACCGAGGCGCAGACTGCCTGCAAACAGGCGCCGAACGGTAATGGCCCGGACGGCGAGCCGGAAGTCAGCGACAACATCCTGCGGCTGGTGCTGTTCTACAGCCGCAATCTCGCAGTGCCGGCGCGCCGTGGCGTCAACGATCCACAGGTGCTGGCCGGCAAGAATCTGTTTTTCCAGGCCGGTTGCCAGTCGTGTCACACGCCGAAATACACCACTGCCGCCGATGCCGCCGAACCGGAATTGGCCAATCAGGTGATTCGTCCATACAGCGACTTGCTGCTGCATGACATGGGCGAAGGCCTGGCGGACAACCGCACGGAATTCAAGGCCTCCGGCCGCGACTGGCGCACCCCGCCGTTGTGGGGGATTGGTCTGACGCAAGCGGTCAGCGGTCACACCCAGTTTTTGCATGACGGCCGCGCACGCAACCTGCTCGAAGCGGTGCTCTGGCATGGCGGCGAAGCGACGGCGGCGCAGCAGCAGGTTTTGTCTTTCAATGCCGAGCAGCGCGCTGCGTTGCTGGCGTTTCTGAACTCACTTTAAATACTGAAAAAACATCGGGAGCCCGACATGTTCCGTCCCAAGTTACTGTTCACCAGCCTTGCCGCGCTCGCCCTCGGCGCCTGCTCGCCGCAGGACCCGCAAGCGGTCACTTCGGCGGCGATCGCCAAATCGGTGATCCTGCCGACCTACACTCGCTGGGTCGAAGCCGACAAGCAACTGGCAGTCAGCGCCCTCGCCTACTGCCAGGGCAAAGAGACCCTGGAAACCGCCCGTGCCGATTTCCTTCACGCGCAGAAAGCCTGGGCCGAACTGCAACCGCTGCTGATCGGTCCGCTGGCCGAAGGCAATCGTTCGTGGCAAGTGCAGTTCTGGCCGGACAAGAAAAACCTCGTCGGCCGTCAGGTCGAGCAACTGGTCGTCGCCCAGCCGCAGATCGACGCCGCCGCGCTGGCCAAATCCAGCGTCGTGGTGCAGGGACTGTCGGCTTACGAATACATCCTCTTCGACGCCAAGCCTGACGTCGCCAACGATGCGCAGAAAGCCAAGTACTGCCCGCTGCTGATCGCCATCGGCGAACGCCAGAAGCAACTGGCCGAAGAGATCCTGCAGGGCTGGAACAACACCGACGGCATGCTCGCGCAGATGAGCAAGTTCCCCAACCAGCGCTACGCCGACTCCCACGAAGCGATCGCCGATCTGCTGCGCGTACAAGTGACGGCACTGGATACCCTGAAGAAAAAACTCGGCACGCCAATGGGCCGTCAGAGCAAAGGCGTGCCGCAGCCGTTCCAGGCGGATGCGTGGCGCAGCCAGTCGTCGCTGACGGCGCTGGAAGCCAGCCTTGCCGCCGCCAAAACCGTCTGGGAAGGCGTCGACAACAAAGGCCTGCGCGGTCTGCTGCCGGCCGAGCAGAAGCCGTTGGCCGACAAGATCGATGCCGCTTACGCCGCTTCGCTGAAACTGTTCGACAGCACCCAGCGTTCGCTCGGCGAAATGCTTGAAGACGACGCCGGTCGCCAGCAACTCAACGATATCTACGACAGCCTCAACGTCGTCCATCGCCTGCATGAAGGCGAGCTGGCCAAGGCGCTGGGCATCCAACTGGGCTTCAACGCCAACGACGGTGACTGATGAGGGCGAGTGCCATGCTGCGACGTCAGGTTCTGACTTTAGGTAGTGCACTGCTGGGAGCAGTGACGCTGGGCGGCTGGACGCTGTTCAAACGCAAGGATCAGAGCCCGCTGTTGCTGTCGGCGCGCGACGATACTGACGGCAAGCATTACGCCGTCGGCTATCGGCTCGACGGTACGCGGGTGTTCGCTACCCACGTCGGCCAGCGTTGTCACGACATCATCAATCATCCGACGCAGCCGCTGGCGCTGTTCGTTGCGCGACGTCCGGGAACCGAGAGTTACCTGATCGACCTGCGCGACGGCACGTTGCTGCAGACCGTGACCTCGCAGCCGAACCGGCACTTCTATGGCCACGCCGTGGTGCACAAGGACGGCGAATACCTGTATGCCACCGAGAACGACACGAGCGATCCCGGCCGTGGCCTGCTCGGCGTGTACAAATTCGAGGGCGAACGGCTGGTGCACACAGGCGAGATCTCTACCCACGGCCTCGGCCCGCATCAGGTGTCGTGGATGCCCGACGGCGAGACGCTGGTGGTGGCCAACGGCGGGATTCGCACCGAGGCGGAGAGCCGCGTCGATATGAACCTTAACGCCATGGAGCCAAGCCTGGTGCTGATGCAGCGCGACGGCACATTGCTGAGCAAGGAAACCCTCGCCCAGCAGATGAACAGCGTGCGCCACCTGGGCATCGCCAGTGACGGCACCATCGTCGCCGGCCAGCAATTCATGGGGCCGTCCCACGAGCGCTCGGAGCTGTTGGCGATCAAGCGACCCGGGCAAGCGTTCGTGGCGTTCCCGGTAGCGGAAGATCAGTTGCAGGCGATGGGGCACTACACCGCCAGCGTCGCGGTGCACAGCGACCTGCGTCTGGTCGCGTTGACAGCGCCGCGCGGCAATCGCTTCTTTATCTGGGATCTGGACAGCGGCGAACTGCGCCTCGATGCGCCTTTGCCTGATTGCGCCGGCGTCGGTGCGGTAAAGGATGGCTTTGTCGTGACTTCGGGTCAGGGCCGTTGCCGTTACTACGATTGCCGGCAGGAACAGCTGCTGGCCAAGCCGCTGGAATTGCCGGCGGGGCTCTGGGACAACCATCTGCACTTGATGGCCTGATACCCGCTCATTTTTGAGATGGCCCCCCATCCTGTGGCGAGGGGATTTATCCCCGTTGGGTGGCGCAGCCGCCCTTAAAACTGCAATTGCGGTATGACTGAAGGATTCAGGGGGCCGCTTCGCAGCCCAACGGGGATAAATCCCCTCACCACAGGATTGTGTCCCGCTGCACCTGTAAACACTGCCAGTTGGAATCCCCACCTGACTCGGAGTAATGTGCCCGCCTGTCTCATGATTTATCCAAGGAACTGGACATATGCTGCGTCGCCGCATGCTGATCATGTTGGGTGTTGTTTTGCTGCTCGTCCTGGTGCTGGGCGGATACAAAGCCTTTTCGATCTACACGATGATCCAGGGCTTTTCCAAGCCCAAGCCGCCGATCAGCGTCGCCGTGGCCACTGCCGGCGAACAGCCGTGGCAGATGCGCCTTCCCACCGTCGGCACGCTCAAGGCCCTGCAAGGTGTCGACTTGAGTCTGGAAGTCGCCGGCACCGTCACTGAACTCAAATTCGAATCCGGGCAGAAGGTCAAGGCCGGGCAACCGTTGCTGCAACTCGACAGCGCCGTAGAGACCGCTCTGCTGGAAACCGCCAAGGCTGATCTGGGCCTGGCGCAACTGGACTTCGGCCGTGGCGCGCAACTGGTCGACAGCCGCGCGATCTCCAAAGGCGAGTACGACCGCCTCTCCGCCGTGCTGCAAAAGAACAAGGCCACGGTCAATCAGCTCAACGCGTCGCTGGCGAAAAAGCGCATCCTCGCGCCATTCAGCGGCACCATCGGCATCCGCCAGGTCGACGTAGGCGACTACCTCGCCAGCGGTACCAAAATCGCCACGTTGCAGGATTTGAGCAGCCTCTACGCTGACTTCTACGTGCCGGAACAAGCGGTGCCAAAACTCGCTATCGGCCAGCCCGTGCAGTTCACCGTCGCCGCTTATCCGGGGCAGAACTTCGTCGGCAAGATCAGCGCAATCAACCCGATCGTCGAAAGCACCACGCGCAATATCCTCGTCCGCGCCACCCTGGCCAACCCCGACGGCAAGCTGCTGCCGGGGATGTTCGCCAGCCTTGAAGTGCTGCTGCCCGATCCGCAGAAGCACATCGTCGTGCCGGAAAGCGCGATCACCTACACCCTGTACGGCAACTCGGTTTATGTGGTCGGGCAGAAGAAGGCCGAGGACGGCAGCGTCGCCAAGGATGAAAACGGCCAACCGCTGCTGATCGCCGAACGTCGTTTCGTCGAAACCGGTGAACGCCGCGATGGCCTGGTGATGATCAACAAGGGCGTGCAGAGCGGCGAACAAGTGGTGACGGCTGGCCAGATCAAACTGGACAACGGCGCCCACATTGCCATCAGCGACGACAAGACCCTCGGCGAGCAGAACAGTCCGCCTCGCGCCGACTGATCAAGGAATCCCCATGGCTTTTACCGATCCGTTCATCCGCCGCCCGGTGCTCGCCACCGTGGTCAGCCTGCTGATTGTGCTGCTGGGCTTTCAGGCCTGGAGCAAGCTGCCGCTGCGCCAGTACCCACAAATGGAAAACGCCCTGATCACGGTGACCACGGCTTATCCCGGGGCCAACGCCGAAACCATTCAGGGCTACATCACCCAGCCGATGCAACAGAGCCTGGCCAGCGCCGAGGGCATCGATTACATGACCTCGGTCAGCCGGCAGAACTTCTCGGTGATTTCGATCTACGCGCGCATCGGTGCCAACACCGACCGCTTGTTCACCGAACTGCTGGCCAAGGCCAACGAGGTGAAGAACAAGCTGCCGCAGGACGCCGAAGACCCGGTGCTGAGCAAGGAATCCGCCGACGCTTCGGCGCTGATGTACATCAGTTTCTTCAGCAAGGACCTGAGCAACCCGCAGATCACCGACTATCTGTCGCGGGTCATCCAGCCAAAACTGGCGACGCTGCCGGGCATGGCCGAAGCGGAAATTCTCGGCAATCAGGTGTTCGCCATGCGTCTGTGGCTCGACCCGGTGAAACTCGCCGGCTTCGGCCTCAGTGCCGCCGACGTGACCGCTGCGGTGCGCCAGTACAACTTCCTCTCCGCTGCCGGCGAGGTGAAAGGCGAGTACACCGTCACCAGCATCAACGCCAACACCGAACTGAAATCCGCCGAGGCCTTCGCGGCGATTCCGCTCAAGGTCGATGGCGACAGCCGTGTGTTGCTGCGTGATGTCGCGCGGGTGGAAATGGGCGCGGAAAACTACGATTCGATCAGCTCGTTCGGCGGCACGCCGTCGGTGTATATCGGCATCAAGGCCACCCCCGGCGCCAACCCGCTGGACGTGATCAAGGAAGTGCGCAAGCTGATGCCCGAGCTGGAAGCGCAGCTGCCGCCGAACCTGAAAAGCGAAATCGCCTACGACGCGACACTGTTCATTCAGGCCTCCATCGATGAGGTGGTGAAAACCCTGTTCGAAGCGGTGCTGATCGTCATCGTCGTGGTGTTCCTGTTCCTCGGCGCGCTGCGTTCGGTAGTGATCCCGGTGGTGACCATTCCGCTGTCGATGATCGGCGTGATGTTCTTCATGCAGATGATGGGTTACTCGATGAACCTTCTGACGCTGCTGGCCATGGTGCTGGCCATCGGTCTGGTGGTGGACGATGCGATCGTCGTGGTGGAAAACATCCACCGACATATCGAGGAAGGCAAGACGCCGTTCGACGCAGCGCTGGAAGGCGCGCGGGAAATTGCCATGCCGGTGGTGTCGATGACCATCACCCTGGCGGCGGTGTATGCGCCGATCGGTTTCCTCACCGGGCTGACCGGGGCGTTGTTCAAGGAGTTCGCCCTGACCCTGGCCGGCGCAGTGGTGATTTCCGGCGTCGTCGCCCTGACGTTGTCGCCGATGATGTGCGCGTTTCTGCTGCGCCACGAAGAGAATCCCAGCGGCCTGGCCCATCGTCTCGACCGAGTCTTTGAAGGCCTCAAGCGCCGTTATCAAAGCATGCTCCACGGCACACTCAATACCCGGCCGGTGGTGCTGGTGTTTGCGGTGATCGTGCTGTGCCTGATTCCGGTGTTTCTCAAGTTCACCAAGTCGGAACTGGCCCCGGACGAGGATCAAGGCATCATTTTCATGATGGCCAGCGCACCGCAGCCGACCAACCTCGACTACCTGAGCACCTACACCGACGAATTCATCACCATCTTCAAGGAGTTTCCCGAGTACTACTCATCGTTCCAGATCAACGGCTACAACGGCGTGCAGGCCGGTATCGGCGGCTTCCTGCTCAAGCCATGGAACGAGCGCAGCCGCACGCAGATGGAAATCCTCCCCGAGGTGCAGAGCAAACTGGAGAGCATTCCCGGCCTGCAGATCTTCGGTTTCAACCTGCCCTCCCTGCCCGGCACCGGTGAGGGTCTGCCCTTCGAATTCGTGGTCAACACGGCCAATGACTACGAGCTGCTGCTGCAAGTCGCCGAGCGCATCGAGAAACGCGCCATGGAGTCAGGCAAGTTCGCCTTCGTCGACCTCGATCTGGCATTCGACAAGCCGGAAGTAGTCGTGGATATCGACCGCGACAAGGCCGCGCAGATGGGCGTGTCGA
The DNA here is from genome assembly GCF_004307585.1 of Pseudomonas sp. Sample_20. Classification (NCBI taxonomy): domain Bacteria; kingdom Pseudomonadati; phylum Pseudomonadota; class Gammaproteobacteria; order Pseudomonadales; family Pseudomonadaceae; genus Pseudomonas; species Pseudomonas sp. Sample_20. The sequence continues at coordinate 32,533 of NZ_RCOA01000024.1, forward strand.
TGCTTGACCTCGGCAGCACGCTGGCGACCTTGCTCGGCGAGGCGGAGATCAACCGCTTCACCATCGACGGGCGCAGCTACAAGGTCATCGCCCAGGTTGAACGGGCCTACCGCGACAACCCGGACTGGCTGAACAATTACTACGTGAAAAACACCCAGGGCGAATTGCTGCCGCTGTCGACCTTGATCAAGGTCAGCGACCGCGCACGGCCGCGCCAGCTCAATCAGTTCCAGCAGCTCAACGCGGCGAAGATTTCCGGTTTCCCGCTGGTGAGCATGGGCGAAGCCATCGACACCGTGCTGCAGATTGCCCGCGAAGAAGCACCGGCCGGGTTTGCCTTCGACTACGGCGGTGCCTCGCGCCAGTACGTGCAGGAAGGCAGCGCATTGTGGGTCACGTTTGCCCTGGCGTTGGCGATCATCTTTCTGGTGCTGGCCGCACAGTTCGAAAGCTTCCGCGATCCGTTGGTGATTCTGGTGACCGTACCGCTGTCGATCTGCGGCGCGCTGATCCCGTTGTTCCTCGGCTGGTCGAGCATGAACATCTACACCCAGGTCGGGCTGGTGACGCTGATCGGCCTGATCAGCAAGCACGGCATCCTGATCGTCGAATTCGCCAACCAGTTGCGCAAGGACAAGGGCCTGAGCGCCCGTGAAGCGGTGGAGGAAGCGGCAGCAATTCGCTTGCGCCCGGTGCTGATGACGACGGCGGCAATGGTGTTCGGCATGGTGCCGCTGATTCTGGCCACCGGTGCGGGCGCCGTAAGCCGCTTTGATATCGGCATGGTGATTGCGACGGGGATGTCGATCGGCACGTTGTTTACGCTGTTCGTGCTGCCGTGTGTTTACACCTTCCTCGCTAAGCCAGATGCCAGATAATGCACATTTCCCTGTGGGAGCGAGCCTGCTCGCGAATGCGGTATTTTGATCGTTCCCACGCTCTGCGTGGGAATGCAGCTCGGGACGCTCCGCGTCCCATTGGAACGCGGAGCGTCCTTTGAGGCGTTCCCACGCAGAGCGTAGGAACGATCAAGCAAGATCAAAAGATCGCAGCCTTCGCCAGCTCCTACACAATCCGTATTCCAAAAAAAGGCCTCGCAACTGCGAGGCCTTTCATTTGGGCTTGAATCGTGTCAACTGGCTGGCCTCATCCCTTGGGACAGTCCGAACATGAACAACAGCAAATCATGATCGGGCTGGGTCGCCACGGAGGCTTTCGCCACCCGTGGAACCGAACAATGAGCGTCGTTCCCGGACGCTCCTATGACCTGCATGCGCGGCTGCTCCCAGGCAGCCACCGCCAGTGAAGCAACTGCCAAGGCCCCGACCAGGAACAAACCTCGTGCAATTTCGAGTTTCATCGCTATAAACCTTTGATAGCGCTGCCAAACGCCGTCTCATAAAAGTAGACGAGTTTTTTCCAGTCGGCATCGCGGAACGACGAATGGCGACGCAGTTGCTTCATGTCATGCTGCGCGGCGCGATAGGGTGTCAGACGCTGACGGCACTTCTCCAGATCGATCAACGCCACTTCAACCTGCGCCGCTTCACCTTCACCGGTGACGCGCACGAAAACGTGTTTGATGTAGATGCAGCTGTGCTGCCAGCGGCCCTTGTGCATGCGCGCCAGGTTCTCGGCGAGGTCCTTGAGGACTTTCTCGTAGACCACGTCGCCACATTGATCGCGACCACCGGCAGCGGCCAGCCAGTGTTCCAGTTCCTGGAAACCGTCGAGGGATTTGGTGACGAGCAGCGCGCGCCACTTGTGTTGCGGATCCGGTTGCGCGCCGCAAAAAACGATCTGCGGAACACGCACGCCGAGTTTGCTTACGCCGGTCAGCGCATCGAGTTCACGCAATACGGTCGGGCGACCGAAGGGGTGCAACCAACTGCGATAGATGTGCCCGGTCTGGCGCTTGGCGTACAAAAGCTGACCGTCACGGTCGACGATGCGCTGCACCCCGCTTTCGCCACCACGGCGCACATTGGGCTCTTCAACCCATTCGCCGCGCTGGTTCCAGTAATAATCGAAACGATCCTGGGGAGCGACATCCGCTTCAACCGCTGCTTGCACTGCCATCCTCTACCTCTTGCGTAATACGTAAACTCGCCACATCGCATAGAGCGGTATGAAGTCCAGTTGTTCCTGAATGCGGAAACCCGCCTGTTCAAATTCTTTCTCGATCATTGCCGCCGGAATCAGAAATCGATTCTGGTAATCATGACTTGGCCGATCCCGCTCGGCGCGCTTGCGCTTCCAGGCCTTGAAATTGCCGTCAACCCACAACGAAACAATCACGCTGTCACGGGTCACCCGCTCGAACTCGCGCAGGATCACCCGACGGTGCTCGGCCTCGCCGATGTGGTGCAACAGACGCATGCAAAAGATGCTGTCGACCGAGTTATCCGGCAGAGCGATATCGAATGCCGAGGTGTGCAGCGGTTGTACACGCTTGACCACATCGGCCGGTTGTCCCTGCAGCGCGGTCTTGATCATCGACTCGGAATTGTCCGCGCCGATGATCACCCGGTTGGGCTTCTCCGCGAGCATTGGCCAGAAACGCCCGGCACCGCAGGGCAGATCCAGCACCAGCCCGGGATCTCCCGCCAGCGCCAAGGCCTTGCGACCGACTTGCTCATCGCGCCAGTGCGACAGGCGGCGACCGAGGCTTTGCTGGTGCTTGCGCAGATATCGTTGTGCGTGTTGGTCGTCGTATTTTTCGGAAAAATCGAGCTTGATCGGGCCGGCCATCATCTGGACTCCTGTTCTGATGACGCCACCTTAAGCAGCGGCGTGTCAGCGTCAGGTCATCCAATTGTGAAAATTCTGTCAGGTAAATCTGCAAAGTATTACAACGTTATACAGGATTTAGACAGGTGGGCGGGAGTAGCCTCGAGCCACTATTTGCTGGCATTCACGCCAAGATCTACCTCGAATCGGCAGCCATTGGGCTCCATCGTGCTCAAACTGACCGTCCAGCCCTGGTTTTCGCAGATGCGCTGGACCAGCGACAGGCCCAGGCCGAGACCCTCGCCACGTTTCTCGCTACCGCGCACAAACGGTTCGAACATCGCCTCGCGTTTTTCCTCGGGAATACCTACCCCCGAGTCCTCGACGACAAAACCGTTGGCAGTGAGGGTAAGGCGAATAAAACCCTCTTCGGTGTAATGCAGTGCGTTACGCAGCAAGTTGCCCATCACCGCATTGAGCAAGGTCGCGTTGTAACGTCTGTCCGGTGGATCGCCCGGCTCGAACATCAGCTTCAGGCCCTTGCGCTCGATCGGCTCGCGCCACAGGCACAGCAGGCTCTCGGCGACTTGCGTGAGGTTCTGCTGCGGCGCGGCGCCAGCCTCTTCGTTTTGTGCGCGCGCCAGCATCAGGAAGGTCTGCACCAGTTCGCGCATCTCCTCGCTGGCCCGGGCAATGCGCTCGACCTGGGCGCGACCGCGCTGATCGAGACCGGGGTTTTCCAGCAGCAGTTCGCAGGAACTGGCGAGGACCATCAGCGGCGTGCGCAATTCGTGGCTGACGTCGCTGGTGAACAAACGCTCGCGGTTCAGCGCCTGACGCAAGCGCCCCAGCGTGGCATCGAACGCCACCGCCAGTTCACCGACTTCATCCGCTGCATAATCCGGCGCCAGGGGCGGCGCCAGCCCGAGCAACTGGTCGCGATGCCGGACCTGCCGCGCCAGGCGCACCACCGGCGCCATCACCTTGCGCGCGAGCACCCAGCCCAGGAACACCGCCAGCGCCAGACTGAGCACGAAGCCCACCAGCACCACGGCAAACAGCACGCGCTCGCGCTCTTCGAAATCGCTTTGGTCCTGCAATAGTACGTAGCGTCGACCATCCACCACCTCGACCATGGCGTGATAGGACAGCTGCTCGCGAAAGACCTCGTGGAAACCGGCATCGAGGTGACGCAGATCCTTGGGCAGGTCGAAATCCCCCGGCCCGCCACTGAAATAGAACAACTGATCCGGCTCAGGCCGGTGGCTCCAGTCGGAGACGTTGTCCATCAGCAGCAAGCGTTGCAGGTCGCCGCCCAGCCCCGCAGAAATCAGTTTCTCTTCCACCAGGTGCACCGTTGCAACGATGCCCATGGCGAAGGCGCCGGCGACCAGTGCGCTCATCAGCGCAAAAGCGATGATGATCCGCTGGGAAAGACTCTGCTTAAACTCCATCTCGCCCCTCGGCCAAGCGATAACCGACACCGTGCACGGTGTGCAGCAGTGGCTTGGCGAATGGCTTGTCGATCACCTGGCGCAATTGGTGAACATGGCTGCGCAGGCTGTCGCTGTCCGGGCAGTCATCGCCCCACAGCGCTTCCTCGAGAATCTCCCGACGCAGCACGTGCGGACTCTTCTGCATCAACACCGCGAGCAGCTTGAGACCGACCGGGTTGAGCTTGAGCAGCTTGCCTTCGCGGGTCACTTCCAGGGTGTCGAGGTCGTAACTCAAGTCACCGACCTGCAACGCCCGGCGACCGCCGCCCTGAGCGCGGCGCATGACCGCTTCGACGCGGGCGGCCAGCTCGGACAGCGCAAACGGTTTGATCAGGTAATCGTCGGCGCCGGACTTGAAGCCCTGCAGCCGGTCGTCGAGTTGGTCGCGGGCGGTCAGCATGATCACCGGCGTATCGCGCCGGGCATCTTCGCGCAGGCGTTTGCACAAGGTGTAGCCGTCGATGCCGGGCAGCATGATGTCGAGCACGATCAGGTCGTAATGCTCGGTCGCCGCCAGATGCAGACCGGACAAGCCGTCTTGTGCGCAATCGACGGTATAGCCTTTCATGCCCAGGTAATCGGCCAGATTGGCCAGGATGTCACGGTTGTCTTCGACCAGCAGAATTCGCATGGACATCTCCTCCGAACGGGGTAACGGCCGTCTTGGCCCGCGCAGCTTACGGCCAAGTGTGGCTCAGGGCTAGGGGCGTTTTTCGATAAACCTGCGCTGCGCGCGCTGCGACGTTTTTTTCACTTTCGGTTAACAAATCGCCGACGCCAGCGCGCGCAGACTCCGCGCGATTACGCTCTCTCCTCCGTTCATCGACCAAGGAACCTGCCATGGTGCCGACCTCTGCCCTTCCCGCTTCAAGACCGCTGAACTGGTGGTTGTGTCTGGGCATTCCCGCAGCGGCGGCGATCATTCTGCTGTTGCTCGAACTGACCGATCTGGACATGGTTCTGGCGCAAATGTTCTACGACCCGGTCGCCGGGGATTTCATCGGGCGGCACAGCTATTTTCTTGAAGACATCCTGCATGACCGGGCGAAACAGCTGGTGATCGGCTTCTCGGTGTTTGCCATTCTGGGTTTCATCGGTGCGTTTTTCATCGAACGGCTGAAACCGTTCAAGCGTGAACTCGGTTGCCTGGTGCTGTCGCTGGGGCTGGCGACTTCGTTTGTCACTCCAGTCAAAGCCGTCACTGCCGTGCAATGCCCGTGGAGCCTGGAGCAATTCGGCGGTCACGAGACCTACAGCAAACTGATGGAGCATCGCCCCGCCACGGACAAGCCGGGACGTTGCTGGCCGGGTGGCCATGCGGCAACCGGGTTTACGTTGTTTGCGTTGTTCTTCGTGTTGCGTGACCGCCGCCCGCGACTGGCGCGGCAGGCGTTTGTGTTCGCCTTTGCGCTGGGTTCGGTGTTCTCGATCAGTCGCATGATGCAAGGCGCGCACTTCTTTTCGCACAACGTGTGGACGGCGATTTTCTGCTGGCTGATTTGCCTGGGGGCTTATTACTGGGTGCTGTATCGCCCGGCTGGCAAGACTTCGACAGCGATGAATACACAGCCGATCAACGCCTGAAATAAACAACCTGTGGGAGCGAGCCTGCTCGCGAATTGTCGGCTCAACTGGCTTGCATGTCGGATGACAGACCGCTTTCGCGAGCAGGCTCGCTCCCACAGGGGCTATCAGTGAGCTTCGGAATTCGGGCAATAAAAAACCCCGCTGACTTTCGCCAGCGGGGTTTAGCGTTACAGGGCCAGGGCTGGCTTACATCATGCCGCCCATGCCACCCATGCCGCCCATGTCTGGCATACCGCCGCCAGCTGCACCTTCTTTCTTCGGTGCGTCGGCAACCGCTGCTTCGGTGGTCAGGATCAGACCGCCGATGGAGGCTGCAGCTTGCAGAGCCGAACGGGTTACCTTGGTTGGGTCCAGGATACCCATTTCGATCATGTCGCCGTATTCGCCGGAAGCAGCGTTGTAACCGAAGTTACCTTTGCCGTTCTTCACTTCGTTGACGACTACGCTTGGCTCGTCACCGGAGTTGGCAGCGATCTGACGCAGCGGCGCTTCAACAGCGCGACGCAGCACGGCGATACCGACGTTCTGGTCAGCGTTGTCGCCGGTCAGCTCGGTCAGTGCTTCCAGAGCACGGATCAGCGCCACGCCACCGCCAGGTACCACGCCTTCTTCAACGGCTGCGCGGGTTGCGTGCAGGGCGTCTTCAACACGGGCTTTCTTCTCTTTCATTTCAACTTCGGAACCAGCGCCAACCTTGATCACTGCAACGCCGCCGGACAGCTTGGCCAGACGCTCTTGCAGTTTTTCACGGTCGTAGTCCGAGGAAGTTTCGGCAACCTGGGCGCGGATCTGAGCGATACGGCCTTCGATGTCTGCCTGCACGCCAGCACCGTCAACGATGATGGTGTTTTCCTTGGACAGGGTGACGCGCTTGGCGTTACCCAGGTGCTCCAGGGTGGTGCTTTCCAGGCTCAGACCGATCTCTTCGGAGATAACGGTACCGCCGGTCAGAACAGCGATGTCCTGCAGCATGGCCTTGCGACGGTCGCCGAAGCCCGGTGCCTTGACGGCAGCGACTTTGACGATGCCACGCATGTTGTTCACAACCAGAGTCGCCAGGGCTTCGCCTTCAACGTCTTCGGCCACGATCAGCAGTGGGCGGCCGGCTTTGGCAACGGCTTCCAGCACTGGCAGCATTTCGCGGATGTTCGAGATCTTCTTGTCGACCAGCAGGATCAGCGGGCCGTCGAGCTCGGCAACCATGGTGTCCGGCTTGTTGACGAAGTATGGCGACAGGTAGCCACGGTCGAACTGCATGCCTTCTACAACCGACAGTTCGTTTTCCAGGCCCGAGCCTTCTTCAACGGTGATCACGCCTTCTTTACCGACTTTTTCCATGGCTTCGGCAATGATGTCGCCGATGGAGTTGTCGGAGTTGGCCGAGATGGTGCCGACCTGAGCGATGGCTTTGAAGTCAGCGCATGGCTTGGACAGGGCTTTGAGCTCTTTGACAATGGCGATGGTCGCCTTGTCGATACCGCGTTTCAGGTCCATCGGGTTCATGCCGGCAGCGACGGCTTTCAGGCCTTCGTTGACGATCGACTGAGCCAGAACGGTAGCGGTGGTAGTACCGTCACCAGCGTCATCGTTGGCACGGGAGGCAACGTCTTTGACCAGCTGCGCGCCCATGTTTTCGAAGCGGTCATCCAGTTCGATTTCTTTGGCGACGGAAACGCCGTCCTTGGTGATGGTCGGAGCGCCGAAGCTCTTCTCGATAACCACGTTACGGCCTTTCGGGCCCAGGGTCGCTTTTACCGCGTCAGCCAGAACGTTGACGCCTTTGAGCATCTTGGTACGGGCGGCATCGCCGAACTTAACTTCTTTAGCAGCCATGATCGATATTCCTTAAATACTTTGTAGTAGCGGGAAAATGAACGGGGATATCAGCCTTCGATAACCGCGAGGATTTCGTTCTCGCTCATTACCAGCAGGTCTTCGCCATCGACTTTCACAGTGTTGCTGCCGGAGTAAGGACCGAACACAACCTTGTCGCCTTCCTTCACGGACAGTGCACGCACTTCACCGTTTTCCAGAGCTTTGCCCGGGCCTACAGCGAGAATCACACCGTGGTTGGCTTTTTCAGCAGCCGAACCTGGCAGGACGATACCGCCAGCGGTTTTCTTTTCTTCTTCGCTGCGACGGATGACGACGCGGTCATGCAGAGGACGAAGCTTCATTGTCGATCTCTCCTAATTGTGGTTTTCATCGGCCGGTGTAGTCCCGGCGGGTTTAACGAATCCGGCCTGCGCCGGTTGCGGTCCGTCGAGCGAACCGCGCAAGTCTGTCCGGTTTGAATACCGGAAACCTTTCGGTGACCGATACATAGGGGCGTACAAGCCGATTACAAGGGCTGGCGGAAAAAATTTTTCATCGCCACACAGTAAAAAAACGCCATAAACGAGCACGGCACCCGCAGGTGCCGTGTCGATGCTGATGTCACTTGTTGTCGCGGTGTTCGAACTCGCCTTCGATCACATTCGGCTCTCGACCGAGCGGCTCGCGAGGGGCCGGGCCGCCACGGGGTTGCAGGTCGTCGGCGAAGGCACGCTGGCGCATCGCCTGGTCTTCAGCACGCTGGCGCATTTTGTTCGCCAGCAGACGACGGGTGACCGGCAACAACATCACCAGACCGACCACGTCACTGATGAAGCCGGGAATGATCAACAGGCCACCGGCCAGTGCCAGCATCAGGCCTTCGAGCATGGTCTGCGCGGGCAATTCGCCGCGATTCAGGCTTTCCCGGGCACGCAATGCGGTGGCCAGACCGGCGACGCGCAGCACGAACACACCGAACATCGAGCCGAGAATGATCAGCAGCAGGGCCGGGAAGAACCCGATAGAGCCTGCCACTTTGACGAATACGAACAGCTCCAGCACTGGAAACAGCAGAAAGAGCAACAGAAAAGGGCGCATCAATGTTTCCTCAACGCAAGAAATGCCTTGCAGTAAGCCTTAGATGACGTCGCCCTTGCGTGAATTCAAGCTTAACTTTGCGCTTTTTTTGGCCAGGACTGCGCGTGAGCCAGAGAAACCAAGGCCTCACGCACTTGTGTCGGCGTATTACATGGCGCCGCGAAGGGCAACCAATAGACGGCCTGACCAATGCGCAGGTGCATGCCTTCGCTGTCGATCCCGGCCAGTTGCGCCGGCGTGCTGTTGGGCAGCCCGGCGAGCGCGACGTAATGGGCGATGGCCTTGGCGTGATCGCTGTTCATGTGCTCGACCATGCTGATTTCAGCCTTGCCGGCGAACGGGTTGGCCAAGGTCAGATCGTCGATCCAGTGGATCGCACCAAAGCCGCCGATGTAGCGATGGCGCACCGGATCGAGCACCCAGAAATCGAAATCGTGGGCCTGGTGATAATTCTGCGAGTCGGGGAAATAGCGGTAATAGCGTTCGGCGGCAGCGTCGATGGCTGCCGGTTCTGCGAGCTTCTGCGCTTCGGCCAGATAAGTCAGCCGCCCGACCGCCTGCACATCGTCGGCCTCGCGCTCGCCCACCAGCATCGAACACTTCGGATCTTTCTGCAGGTTATGCGTGTGCTGGGCGATGCGGCTGATCAGAATCAGCGGCCGGCCCTGCTCGTCCAGGCAATACGGCACGACGGAGCCAAAGGGAAAACCCGGCATCGATTTGGAGTGGGTCGACAGCACTCCACGGTATTCCTTGAGAAGCAATTCTCGGGCATTCTTCGCCACTTCAGCGCTCAATTTGTGACTCCTTAAATGGGTTCCGTCTAGAAAACGGACAGGCGCGCAGCGAAAAGTAACCGGCGCGCATCGGGCAAATGTTCGTGTGCAACCAGGCCTGACCGGTGCCGATCGAGCGTTGCCGACAACAAAAACAACTCAGACCTGCCAGCGGGACATGCGAATGCAACTCAACGACAAAGTAATCATTATCACCGGCGGTTGCCAGGGTTTGGGCCGTTCCATGGCCGAGTATTTCGCCGGCAAGGGCGCGAAACTGGCCCTGGTCGATCTGAATCAGGAAAAACTCGACGCCGCCGTGGCCGCCTGCAAAGCCAAGGGTGTCGAAGCGCGCAGCTACCTGTGCAACGTCGCCAACGAAGAACAGGTCGAGCACATGGTCGCGCAAGTGGCCGAAGACTTCGGCGCCATCCACGGCCTGATCAACAACGCCGGGATCCTGCGCGATGGTCTGTTGCTGAAGGTCAAGGACGGTGAGATGACCAAGATGAGCCTGGCCCAGTGGCAGGCGGTGATCGACGTAAACCTGACCGGCGTGTTCCTCTGCACCCGTGAAGTCGCAGCGAAGATGGTCGAGCTGAAGAACAGCGGTGCGATCATCAACATTTCGTCGATCTCCCGTGCGGGCAACGTCGGCCAGACCAACTATTCCGCAGCCAAGGCCGGCGTCGCAGCGGCGACCGTGACCTGGGCGAAGGAGCTGGCGCGTTACGGCATTCGTGTCGCGGGCATCGCACCGGGCTTCATCGAAACCGAGATGACCCTGGGCATGAAGCCGGAAGCGCTGGAAAAGATGACGTCGGGCATTCCGCTCAAGCGCATGGGCAAGCCTGAGGAGATCGCCCATTCGGCGGCGTATATCTTCGAAAACGACTACTACACCGGGCGGATTCTGGAGATGGATGGCGGCTTGCGAATCTGACTGCCAACACAAAACAACTGTGGGAGCGAGCCTGCTCGCGAAAGCGGTGGGTCAGCCAACATCTTCGTTGACTGACACTCCCTCTTCGCGAGCAGGCTCGCTCCCACATTTCATCCAGCGTTTATTCAATCGTCACTGATGGTGATATTCGGCATCGCCGGCGTGGCCGCTTCCTGCAAGACAATGCGCGCGCCGACGTGGCGGGCCAGTTCCTGATAGACCATGGCGATCTGGCTGTCCGGCTCGGCGATTACGGTTGGCTTGCCGCCATCGGCCTGTTCGCGGATCAGCATCGACAGCGGCAGCGAAGCCAGCAACTCTACGCCGTACTGGGTGGCCAGTTTCTCGCCACCGCCTTCACCGAACAGATGCTCGGCATGCCCGCAGTTCGAGCAGATGTGCACGGCCATGTTTTCCACCACGCCCAGCACCGGAATGTTGACCTTGCGGAACATTTCCACGCCTTTGCGTGCGTCGAGCAGCGCCAGATCCTGCGGCGTAGTGACGATCACCGCACCCGCCACCGGGACTTTCTGCGCCAGGGTCAGTTGAATGTCGCCGGTGCCTGGTGGCATGTCGATGACCAGATAATCCAGATCGCCCCACGCGGTTTGCGTGACCAGTTGCAGCAGCGCCCCGGAAACCATCGGCCCGCGCCAGACCATCGGCGTGTTGTCGTCGGTCAGGAATGCCATCGACATGACTTCCACGCCGTGGGCCTTGAGCGGCACGAACCATTTCTGATCCTTGACCTCGGGCCGGGTGCGCTCGGGAATGCCGAACATGATGCCCTGGCTCGGGCCGTAGATATCGGCGTCGAGGATGCCGACTTTGGCGCCTTCGCGGGCCAGCGCCAGCGCGAGGTTGGCAGCCGTAGTGGATTTGCCCACGCCGCCCTTGCCGGAAGCGACGGCGACGACGTTCTTGACGTTGGCCAGCCCGGGAATCTGCGCCTGGGCCTTGTGCGCGGCGATCACGCTGGTGACCTCGACGCGGGCGATGACCACGCCGTCGAGGTTTTCGATGGCCAGTTGCAGCAATTGCGCCCAACCGCTCTTGAACAGGCCGGCGGCGTAGCCGATTTCCAGCTGCACATTGACGCGGTCACCGATGATCTCGATGTTTTTCACGCAACCGGCGCTGACCGGGTCCTGGTTCAGGTAGGGGTCGGTGTATTGGCTGAGGACGGCTTCCACCGCTGCGCGAGTGACGGCGCTCATGGGCAACTCCGATAACAAGACTGGAAAGAATGGCGGCTATCGTACGCTGGACACCGATTTGAGGCGAACAGATTACTTGCGCTGAAAAGCCACTGTGGTGAGGGGATTTATCCCCGTTGGGCTGCGCAGCCGCCCCAAAACTTCCGCCCCCGGTACGTCAGGAGCTGCGTGTGTAACGATATCCACGACTGCTGCGCAGCCGAACGGGGATAAATCCCCTCACCACACGAGCTCTCAAAGTACCCAGTGGCGCAGGGGTGAAAAATATGCGCCGGCGCTTTATAGTGGCCGACCTCCGTTTCATCAAGTAGCGAAGCCCCATGTCCGAGCCACGCAAGATCCTCGTCACCAGCGCCCTGCCCTACGCCAATGGTTCGATTCACCTTGGCCACATGCTGGAATACATCCAGACCGATATGTGGGTGCGCTTCCAGAAGCATCGCGGCAACCAATGCATCTATGTCTGCGCCGACGACGCCCACGGTTCGGCGATCATGCTGCGCGCGGAGAAGGAAGGCATCACCCCGGAACAACTGATCGCCAACGTGCAGGCTGAACACAGCGCCGACTTTGCCGACTTCCTCGTCGATTTCGACAATTTCCACTCCACTCACGCCGAAGAAAACCGTGAGCTGTCGAGCCAGATCTACCTCAAGCTGCGTGACGCCGGGCACATCGCCCAGCGCTCGATCACGCAGTATTTCGACCCGGAAAAGAAAATGTTCCTGGCCGACCGCTTCATCAAGGGCACCTGCCCGAAATGCGGCACCGAAGACCAGTACGGCGACAACTGCGAAAAATGCGGCGCGACCTACGCACCGACCGACCTGAAGGATCCGAAGTCGGCGATCTCCGGCGCCACCCCGGTGCTCAAGGATTCCCAGCACTTCTTCTTCAAGCTGCCGGATTTCCAGCAGATGCTCCAGGCCTGGACCCGCAGCGGCACCCTGCAGGACGCCGTGGCCAACAAGATCGCCGAATGGCTGGACGCCGGCCTGCAGCAGTGGGACATTTCCCGCGATGCGCCGTATTTCGGTTTCGAGATTCCGGGCGAACCGGGCAAGTATTTCTACGTCTGGCTGGATGCGCCGATCGGTTACATGGCCAGCTTCAAGAACCTCTGCAACCGCACGCCGGAGCTGGATTTCGACGCGTTCTGGGGCAAGGATTCGACTGCCGAGCTGTACCACTTCATCGGCAAGGACATCGTCAATTTCCATGCGCTGTTCTGGCCAGCCATGCTCGAAGGCTCCGGCTACCGCAAGCCGACCGGCATCAACGTGCACGGCTACCTTACCGTCAATGGTCAGAAAATGTCCAAGTCGCGCGGCACCTTCATCAAGGCCCGCACTTATCTCGATCATCTGTCGCCGGAATACCTGCGCTACTACTACGCGGCCAAGCTCGGCCGTGGCGTCGATGACCTCGACCTGAACCTCGAAGACTTCGTGCAGAAGGTCAACTCCGACCTGGTCGGCAAAGTGGTCAACATCGCCAGCCGTTGCGCCGGATTCATCCACAAGGGCAACGGCGGTCTGCTGGTCGACAACAATGCCGCGCCGGAGCTGACCGAGGCTTTCCTCGCCGCCGCGCCGAGCATTGCCGACGCCTACGAGGCCCGCGACTTCGCCCGCGCGATGCGTGAAATCATGGCCCTGGCTGACCGCGCCAACGCGTGGATCGCCGACAAGGCTCCGTGGTCGTTGAACAAGCAGGAAGGCAAGCAGGATGAAGTCCAGGCGATCTGCGCCACCGGCATCAACCTGTTCCGCCAGTTGGTGATCTTCCTCAAACCGGTACTGCCGCTGCTGGCCGCTGATGCCGAGGCGTTCCTCAACGTCGCGCCGCTGACCTGGAATGACCACACCACCCTGCTGGCCAATCACCAGCTCAACGAATTCAAACCGTTGATGACCCGCATCGACCCGGTAAAAGTGCAAGCCATGACCGACGCCTCGAAAGAAGACCTGACCGCCAGCCAGACCGACACCGGCGAAGCCAAGCCTGCGGGCAACGGCGAACTGGCCAAGGATCCGCTGTCGCCGGAAATCGATTTCGACGCCTTTGCCGCCATCGATTTGCGCGTCGCTTTGATCGTCAAGGCCGAACACGTCGAAGGCGCGGACAAGCTGCTGCGCCTGACCCTCGACATCGGTGACGAGCAACGCAACGTGTTCTCCGGGATCAAGAGCGCCTACCCGGACCCGTCCAAACTCGACGGTCGTCTGACCATGATGATCGCCAACCTCAAACCACGGAAAATGAAGTTCGGTATTTCCGAAGGCATGGTGATGGCAGCCGGTCCCGGCGGTGAAGAGATCTATCTGCTGAGCCCGGACAGCGGCGCCAAGCCAGGTCAGCGCATCAAGTAAGACGTTGCCGCAAAACGATCCCACCGACGTGCTCTGCATGCCGGTGGGATTTTTCATATCTGGCCCGATAGTGCCTACCCTTAAGAGACACCCGCCCGTTTCGCTGGCAGAACCATGACCGAACTCGTGTTAACGCTGATCAGTGCTGCGCTACTCAACAACTTGGTGTTGCACTGGCCGCTAGGCGTCGCTCCGCTGCTGGCGGGCAACCGACGCCAGGTGCATGCGCTGGGGTTGGCGACGTTGTGCCTGATGGTGGTGGTCGGCGTTATCGGTCAGGCGATCTGGCAGTGGATACTGCTGCCGTTGCAGCTTGAAGCGCTGCGCCTGTTCGTGTTTCTGCCGTTGAGTGTGTTGATGATCGCGCCGCTGCTGAAACTGCTGGCGCGCGGGCTGCCGGATTGGCCGTTCGACGGATTGTGGCCGCTGCTGCTGGGCAATGCTGGCGTACTCGGGCTGGCGTTGATCAATGCGCAAAATGATCAAGGCCTGCTGCACGCGACAGCATTGAGTATCGGCGCCGGGCTGGGTTTCTGGCTGGTGTTGAGTGTGTTCTGCGACCTGCGCGAGCGCACGGCCGACAACGATATTCCCCTGCCCTTTCGCGGCCTGCCGATCGATCTGATCAGCGCCGGACTGATCGCAGTGATTTTTCTCGGATTCAGTGGATTGATCAAAACATGAGTCTGCTTCAACGCATCGATGCCCTGCTGCCGCAGACCCAATGCGGCAAGTGCGGCCATCCCGGATGCAAACCCTATGCGCAAGGCATTGTTGACGGCGAGCCGATCAACAAGTGCCCGCCGGGCGGCGAAGAAACTATCGCTGCGCTGGCCGAGCTGTTGAAAATACCGGTCCTGGAACTGGATATCAGCCGTGGCCCGGCACCGCCGCAAGTCGCCTTCATCCGCGAGGCCGAATGCATCGGCTGCACCAAGTGCATTCAGGCCTGCCCGGTCGACGCCATCGTCGGCGCGGCAAAACTCATGCACACGGTGCTGATCGACGAGTGCACCGGTTGTGATCTGTGCGTTGCGCCGTGCCCGGTCGACTGCATCGAAATGCACCCTTTGCCTGCGAACACGATCCCAGTGGTTGGCGGTCTCGCATTTGATCTTGAAGAACAGCGCGCCCGCGCGATCAAACGTGACCATGCGCGCCAGCGTTTCGAGCGCCGCAACCAGCGCCTGCTGCGTGAAGAACAGCAAAAGCAGGCCGAACGTGAAGCGCGAGCCGCGCGTGCGGCACAACCGCAAGTCTCGACCGCCGATCCGGTGCAGGCTGCACTTGAGCGGGTGCGCGCACAAAAAGCCGCTAACGCCGATGCGGCGCTGAAGAAGGCCAAGGTCGATGTGGCGATGAGTCGGGCTCAGTTGCATAAATCGCTGAAAGCTTTCGGCCATCCGCCGACGTTCGAACAGCAGTCGCAACTGATCGTCCTGCAGCAACAATTCGAAGCCGCCGAGCAAGCACTGGCGAAGCTGGAAAGCAGCCAACCGGTGATTCCCGCCGTCTCTGCTCCGAGCAACGACGCGGAGTTGAAACGGGCGAAGATTCAACTGGCCATGCGCCGCGCCGAGTTGAAAAAGGCTCAGGCAGCGGAGGCTGCGCCGGAGCAGATCGCAGCACTGGAGCAAGCCGTGACTGACGCCGAGCGCCGGGTGCAAGATCATGCCACCCCTTGAGGCAGCGGACGATCGCCTGCAACAGGCGATGAATACCGTGCTGCTCGCAGCGCTGCCGGGGCTGCTCGCTTTGTTCTGGCTGTATGGCTGGGGCGTGTTGATCAATCTGCTGTTGGCGGTTGCCAGTGCTTTGCTCGTCGAAGCCGGGGTCGCCCATCTGCGTCGGCAAGCGGTGCAAGCGGCACTGCGTGATGGCAGCGCGCTGGTCAGTGCAATGTTGCTGGCCGTTGCGCTGCCGGCTTATTGCCCTTGGTGGCTGACCGTCACGGCGACCGTTTCAGGCTTGTTGTTCGGCAAGCACCTGTACGGCGGGGTTGGTAAAAACCCGTTCAACCCGGCGATGCTTGGCTTTGCCCTGAGCATGGTGCTGTTTCCGCAAGCGATGACCCATTGGCCCGGTCATGGCCTCGATTTCCTCTCGGCGTTGCAACAGGTTTTCAACCCGGCTCCAGCACCGGACGCCTGGGCGCAGGCCACGGCACTGGACAGTCTGCGCATCAATAAAAGCCTGACCATCGATGAGCTGTTCGCCAGCAACCCGGCCTTCGGCCGCTTCGGCGGGCGCGGTGTGGAATGGGTGAATCTGGCGTTTCTGCTCGGCGGTCTGTGGCTGTTGCAGCGGCGGATCTTTTCCTGGCACGCACCGATGGGGATGCTCGCCAGTCTGTTCGTCATCAGCCTGTTGTGCTGGAACGGCTCGGGGTCGGATTCCCATGGTTCGCCGCTGTTTCACCTGCTCAGCGGCGCGACCATGCTCGGTGCATTTTTTATTGTGACCGAGCCGGTGTCCGGCGCGAAAAGCGCCCTTGCCCGCCTGCTGTTCGGTGTTGGCGTCGGCCTGCTGACTTATCTGATTCGCACGTGGGGTGGTTACCCGGACGGCGTCGCGCTTGCGGTATTGCTGATGAATCTTCTGGTGCCGACACTCGAACGCTTCGCCCTCAGCCGCCAGTCGAAGGTGAACGCGTGAACCGCTCAGCGAGTGTCGCGACGGTGGTGCTGCTGGCACTCGTTGGCGTGAGTGCGACATACGTGTTGCAGCGCAGCAGTGCACCGCAGATTGCCAGCGAGCAGCGCTTGCTCGACAGCCGAAAATTGCTTGATGTCATGCCTGCCGCGCTCTACGACAATCAGCCGCTGGAGCAACCGCTGACGCTCGCCGAGCCTGCTTTGCGCCATAGCACGCTGTCAGGCGGCTATCGAGCGACCCGCTCCGGACAGACAGTTGCGGTGCTGTTGCGCAGCCGCAGCGAAGGTTACGCAGGCACTCTGGAACTGCTGATAGCCATCGATGCAAACGGCAGAGTTCTAGGCGTGAAAACCCTTGAGCAGCGCGAAACGCCAGGATTGGGTGGTTACATCGGTGAATGGCCGAATGCCTGGCTTCAGGCCTTCCTCGGCAAATCCCGTACTGAGCCGACAGACGCCGGTTGGGCGCTGAAAAAGGATCAGGGGCAGTTCGATCAAATCGCTGGTGCGACCATAACCTCCCGTGCCGCCATCAACGCGATTCACGACGCACTGCGTTATTTCGATGAGCATCGGGCGTTGCTGTTAGGAACTCGCTTATGAAACGCACGGTAAGTTTATTGATGCTGGTGCCGCTATTGGGCGCCACACAAACATTTAGCGCTGCACTGGGGATAACCTTGATGCTGGGCGCGGTACTCGGTGTATTTGCCGTCTGCATGTCGCCGCTGCGCGAGCGCCTGACGGGCACCCGTGCCTTGCTCGCCAGCCTGATACTTGCTGCGACGTTGACCAGTTGCGCGGATATTGTGGCGCAACGCTGGTTTTTGCCATGGCAGCAGACGTCTGAGCTCTACATAGGGCTGATCGCCTTGCACTGCGTCGTGCTTGAATACCACGGTGCCTTCCGCGAGCCCGTCGCTGTCAGCTTCAAACGCTGCGCCTTGTTCGGCGCGCTCATGCTGGTGGTCGGCGGGCTGCGCGAGATCATCGGTTATGGCAGCCTTGGCCGAGTTCTTTCGGAGCATTGGCAAGGTCTGGTTTTGTTCCCCGATGGGCTGCATCTGTTTACGCTGGTCCCCGGCGCTTTCGTTTTACTGGGCCTGCTTCTCGCCGTACGTCAGGCGTGGACACGCCGCAACTCTGTCATCAAGGAAACGCATCGCCCATGAATGCTGCAAAACGTCTTGAGATATTTCGCCGACTGCACGAAGACAATCCCGAGCCGAAAACCGAACTGGCCTACTCTTCGCCGTTCGAGCTGCTGATTGCGGTGATTCTTTCGGCGCAGTCCACCGATGTCGGCGTCAACAAGGCGACCGCCAAACTCTTTGCCGTCGCCAACACACCCGCCGCGATTCATGCGCTGGGTGTCGAGGGGCTGTCGGAGTACATCAAGACCATCGGCCTGTACAACAGCAAGGCGAAAAACGTCATCGAAACCTGCCGTTTGCTGGTTGAACGCCACGGCGGTGAAGTTCCGCAAACCCGGGAAGAACTGGAAGCCCTGCCGGGTGTCGGACGCAAGACCGCCAACGTGGTGCTCAACACCGCTTTCCGTCAATTGACCATGGCAGTCGACACGCACATTTTTCGCGTCAGCAATCGCACCGGCATCGCGCCCGGGAAAAATGTGGTGGAAGTTGAAATGAAGCTGATGAAGTTTGTACCGAAAGAATTCCTGCTCGACTCCCATCACTGGCTGATTTTGCATGGCCGCTATGTTTGCCTGGCGCGTAAACCGCGCTGTGGCAGCTGCCGCATCGAAGATTTGTGCGAATACAAACACAAAACTTCTGACGATTGAGCCGTCATCGGTTTTTCGTATCCATCGATTGAAAAAATCTTTTTTACCCGCCGCAGTAATGTCGATATAAGGAGCGCCAAAGGCAGTCTTAGCCGGGAGTTGACTTCATGAGTACCGACAAAGAGCAACTGGATGTAGAAGAAGATTTTATTGCCGTCGAGGCCGATGAGGTCGAACCGGTGGTAGAGGTGGCGAAGACCAACCTCAGCAAGCGTCGCACAATCGACAACCTGCTTGAGGAGCGCCGACTGCAAAGGCAATTGGCCGATTACGATTTTGATCTGTGATACCTGAAGGCCTCCCGAAGCGGAGGCTTTTCATTTTCTGCGACAACCGAGCTTGATCGGCCCATGACGGTCTCAGCTGTCGAATCGTTCAAACCAGGCCGTTGCGCTGCGCCAACTCGATCAGATCAACCAGAGACCGCGCATTGAGTTTCAGCAACAGGCGAGTCTTGTAAGTGCTAACAGTCTTGTTGCTCAAAAACATGCCGTCTGCGATTTCCTTGTTGGTCTTGCCGCGCGCCAATTGCTGCAACACCATCATTTCCCGCCCGGACAGACGATCAACCATGTCCGCCTCACTCGCATTGCCCAGACTGGTACGCACGGTGTGCAGGGCCTGATTGGGGAAATAGCTATAGCCGGACAGAACTGCCTTGATCGCACTCAGCAGTTCGGTCAGATCCTGCTGCTTGCACACATAACCCGCTGCACCCGATTGCATGCAACGCATTGAAAAATGTCCGGGAGCCTGGGAAGTCAGCACCAGCACTTTCACCGGCATGGCGGTGGAAGTCAGGCGAGCAATAACTTCCAGCCCATCGAGTTTGGGTATTCCAATATCCAGAATGACAAGATCCGGTATTTGTTCACGAGCAATTTGTAGTGCATCAACGCCATTATCCGTTTCTGCAATGACTTCGTAGCCATGCCGTTCCATCAGCATACGTACCGCAAGTCGAATGACGGGGTGGTCATCCACGATCAGCACTTTATTCATGGGCAAGTCCAGTTTTCGCTGTTCGAATTTTTAGAACACGCACGATATCCCAGTCACTTGCTTCAAGGCATGGCAACTTTTACACGCATTTGCATCGAGAGACATTCCCTACAGGCATTGAGGATAATTCCCACAAATAGGTCCCGTCGCATCCATTGCAACTGCTTCCCGTCCTTCAAGACCACAGCGAATTTCCGTTTACTGCGCACACGTCCTACGCAGCTCCGAATTCCAACCGAGCCATTTGAAGTTTCCTGGACCACTCTTGGCGGCTGCCGATTCGACATATGACGTAACGAACCGCCGCTACTGCATATTCGACGCACCGGCAGCCCTTCTATAAAACTTGAAACAACAGCCTGAAACTTCAATGAAGGCTTTTGCTATATATAGAAATATTCAACATCAAACAAACAACATAGAACTTGAATCATGCTCAAGATAACGAAAAAGATCACTAACCCAATGACCGTCATAGCGATATTCGCCATTATCTCGGAAACTTCAGCGGCGGTATCGCTGCCGTTTCTCGACAACAAGGACCGGGAGATTTATGTCTGGTTTCTGATCAGCTTTCCGTTTTACTTGTTATTTCTTTTTTTTATCACGCTCAACTTCAACCACCGCTCACTCTACTCGCCCTCGGATTTCGGCAAGGACAAAAATTTCCTGAAGGCGGCTGAACATTCGGAACGCGACAGCGAACGAAAAGTACCGTTGCGAAAAACCGATGGATCGTGCGCTTTCGAGATAACCAGCTGCGTGGTGTCCAGCAACACTGGGAGCGGCGGATTTCAGCGTCCATGCAGGATTCACAACGCGCCTGACCCACCAACCGATATTGATGTCCAAGCGAACCCCGTGGTGCAGACGATCAAACTGTCACCGCTGATAAGCGAACTGAACATCATCGACGCCCGGGACGTTGACGCGTCCAGGGAGTTCGATGCGATTCTCGACACTCTTCGGAGCGCCGGTAAAAAAAATCCGCGAGTGCTGGTTTTTCTGTCGAATCATGTTTCGGACTCTCTGGCGCATACTTCGCTGCAACAGATCAAACAGGCGAAGAAAAGCTCAGGTGCAACACTGTGTGTCGTTTACAACCTGTGCACACAGACAGTTACCCTGCTGGGGCGAACCAGCTGACAGGCGCGGCACATCCCGCAAGCGGGCAGACAAGAGAAACGGCCTGATGAACCCGATGAAAATTCCGAAAAAAAAGGCGGCCCTGAACTGGCCGCCTTTTTTATTGCGCGTGGGTCTGAGCCACTTAGAACAACTTGCGGCCCTTGTTGGCAGCAATGCGCATGCGCAGCGCGTTGAGCTTGATGAAGCCCGCCGCATCGGCCTGGTTGTAAGCGCCGCCATCTTCTTCGAAGGTGGCGATGTTGGCGTCGAACAGCGAATCGTCGGACTTGCGACCGGTGACGATGACGTTGCCCTTGTACAGCTTCAAGCGCACTACGCCGTTCACGTTGACCTGCGAAGCATCGATCATCTGTTGCAGCATCAGACGCTCAGGGCTCCACCAGTAGCCGGTATAGATCAGGCTGGCGTACTTGGGCATCAGCTCGTCTTTGAGGTGAGCGACTTCGCGGTCCAGAGTGATCGATTCGATGGCGCGGTGGGCGCGCAGCATGATGGTGCCGCCCGGGGTTTCGTAGCAGCCACGGGACTTCATGCCGACATAACGGTTTTCGACGATGTCGAGACGACCGATGCCGTGCTCGCCGCCGATCTTGTTCAGCGTCGCCAGTACGGTGGCCGGGGTCATTTCGACGCCGTCCAGCGCGACGATGTCGCCGTTGCGGTAGGTCAGTTCCAGGTACTGCGGAGTGTCGGGAGCCTTCTCCGGGGAGACGGTCCAGCGCCACATGTCTTCTTCGTGCTCGGTCCAGGTGTCTTCCAGCACGCCGCCTTCATAAGAGATGTGCAGCAGGTTGGCGTCCATCGAGTACGGAGATTTTTTCTTGCCATGGCGTTCGATCGGGATCGCGTGCTTCTCGGCGTAGTCCATCAGCTTCTCGCGGGACAGCAGGTCCCACTCGCGCCAAGGGGCGATGACTTTCACGCCTGGCTTGAGCGCGTAGGCGCCCAGTTCGAAACGCACCTGGTCGTTGCCCTTGCCGGTGGCGCCGTGGGAAATGGCGTCGGCGCCGGTTTCGTTGGCGATTTCGATCAGGCGCTTGGCGATCAGCGGACGGGCGATGGAAGTACCCAGCAGGTACTCGCCTTCGTAAACGGTGTTGGCGCGGAACATCGGGAACACGAAATCACGCACGAATTCTTCGCGCAGGTCGTCGATGTAGATTTCTTTGACGCCCATGGCCTGAGCCTTGGCGCGGGCCGGCTCGACCTCTTCGCCTTGACCGAGATCAGCGGTGAAGGTCACCACTTCACAGTTATAAGTATCCTGCAGCCACTTGAGGATCACCGAAGTGTCCAGGCCGCCGGAATACGCCAGAACGACCTTGTTTACGTCCGCCATGCCATCACTCCACGGGGTTCTACGGAAAGCCGGGGAGTCTACCGCTCAAACGCGATAATTTACAGAGGCGCGACAGCTTAAGACGACAAAGCGACAGAATCTGTCGAGAGCGCGACGATGACCGGCGGGTCAGGAAGTCGCTGCGGCCGTGGCCGGCGTACTCGCTTGCGGCGCCGGAGTCGGGGCGGTAGTCGGAGCGACGCGCGACAATTTCACGTTTACCCGACGGTTCTTCGCACGATTGGCTTTGCTGGTGTTCGGCACGATCGGATACTGCTCGCCGTGGAAACGCACGGTGATCTGCGATTCCTGAATGCCGTTGGCCTTGAAGAAATCCACCACCGCCAGCGCGCGGCGGCGCGACAATTCGCGGTTGGTCAGGCGATTGCCGCTGTTGTCGGAATGACCGTCGAGGTCAATGTGGTTCACCGTCGGGTCGGCCTTCATGTATTCGAGCATCACTTGCAGCTTGGCCTTGGCAGCCGGGTCCAGCTCGACGCCTTCGCCGGGGAAGCCGATCTGCGACTGCTTGATCTGGTCGAAATTCTGCGGCAGCAATTTCGCCACGCAGCCTTGATAGTCGTTGAACGCCTTGCTGAATTTCACCGGCAACAAACGCACTTCGGAGACGCGGCCATCGCCAGACGCACGGCGTACCACCGGGCTGCGACCGTCCAGCAGACCGCTGATCAATCCCCCGGCCTGAGATTGCGAGCTGTTGAACAACACATTGCCGCTGCCCAGACGCACAGAGCCCAGATTGATGTCGCCACGCCCTGGCTGCCAGGGTGCAGCGGCAGCGAGCAAGGTCGCCGAACCGCCGCCGAGCATGGCGTTGTAGGCATTCAGGCGAAAGATCGCCTGCTCACCGGCCTTGCGCACGAACTCGCCCGAGCCGAAATCGGTGATCGGCTGGGTCAGGCGGCATTCGAACTGGTCGCCGGCGACCGTCCACTCAATGTTCTCCAGACGGGTCTGGTAAGTCAGCGCCATCGCGGGAAGGCTGGCAAACACACTGAGCAGGGCTAAATAACGCTGGCGCACGGGAGGCTCCATTGGCTTGTGAAACACAAACACCGATTCACACAATGTTTACGGCATACCTCCGGGATATCGGACGCTTGTGGCAAAACTTGATAGCGGGTGCCTGCAAGAGTCTTTTCCGGTAGCATTCGCCTCAGTTTGACCCGCCTGGAATCCCCTCATGTCCGACCGCCTGACCCTGCTGCGTCCCGACGACTGGCACATTCATCTTCGCGATGGTGCCGTGTTGACCAATACCGTTGCCGATGTGGCCCGCACCTTCGGGCGCGCGATCATCATGCCGAACCTGGTACCGCCGGTGCGCAACGCCGCTGAAGCCGACGGCTATCGTCAGCGCATTCTCGCTGCCCGCCCGGCCGGCAGTCAGTTCGAGCCGTTGATGGTGCTGTACCTCACCGACCGCACCCAACCGGAAGAAATTCGTCAGGCCAAGGCCAGCGGTTTCGTCTACGCCGCCAAGCTGTACCCGGCCGGCGCGACCACCAACTCCGATTCCGGCGTGACCAGCATCGACAAGATCTTCCCGGCGCTGGAAGCCATGGCCGAAGTCGGCATGCCGCTGTTGATCCACGGTGAAGTCACCCGTGGCGACGTCGATGTATTCGACCGCGAAAAGATTTTCATCGACGAGCACATGCGCCGCGTGGTCGAGCGTTTCCCGACACTGAAAGTGGTGTTCGAACACATCACCACTGGCGACGCCGTGCAGTTCGTCAACGAGGCTTCGGCCAACGTCGGCGCGACCATCACCGCGCATCACCTGCTGTACAACCGCAACCACATGCTGGTCGGTGGGATTCGGCCGCACTTCTACTGCCTGCCGATCCTCAAGCGCAACACCCATCAGGAAGCCTTGCTCGACGCCGCCACCAGTGGCAGCGCCAAGTTCTTCCTCGGCACCGACTCGGCGCCCCACGCCCAGCATGCCAAGGAAGCCGCCTGCGGTTGCGCCGGTTGCTATACCGCTTACGCCGCCATCGAGATGTATGCCGAAGCGTTCGAACAGCGTAACGCGCTGGACAAGCTCGAAGCCTTCGCCAGCCTCAACGGCCCGCGTTTCTACGGCCTGCCGGCAAACACCGATCGCATCACCCTGGTCCGTGAAGAATGGACCGCCCCGACCAGCCTGCCATTTGGCGAGCTGACCGTTATCCCGCTGCGCGCCGGTGAAAAACTGCGCTGGCGCCTGCTGGAGGAACACGCGTGAGTGAAGACAATTTCGACGATGAGCTGGACGGTCAAGGTGGCGGCGGCGGTTCCCGTCACCCGATGGCAGCACGTTTTCGCGGCTACCTGCCGGTTGTCGTCGACGTAGAAACCGGTGGCTTCAACGCAGCCACCGACGCCCTGCTGGAGATTGCCGCGACCACCATCGCCATGGATGAAAAGGGTTTCGTGTACCCGGATCACACCTACTTCTTCCGCGTCGAGCCATTCGAAGGTGCGAACGTTGAAGCGGCAGCGCTGGAGTTCACCGGGATCAAGCTCGATCATCCGCTGCGCATGGCCGTCAGCGAAGAAACCGCGCTGACCGACATCTTCCGTGGCATCCGCAAGGCGCTCAAAGCCAACGGCTGCAAGCGGGCAATTCTGGTCGGACACAACAGCAGTTTCGACCTGGGCTTCCTCAACGCCGCAGTTGCGCGTCTGGACATGAAGCGCAACCCGTTCCACCCGTTCTCCAGTTTCGACACCGCGACCCTGGCGGGTCTGGCGTATGGTCAGACCGTGCTGGCGAAAGCCTGTCAGGCCGCCGGCATCGATTTCGACGGGCGTGAAGCGCACTCGGCGCGTTACGACACCGAAAAGACCGCTGAGCTGTTCTGCGGCATCGTCAATCGCTGGAAGCAGATGGGCGGCTGGGAAGACTTCGACGACTGATCCTCGTCGAGCAAATCCCGCGCATGAAAAAACCGGCCACGTGGGCCGGTTTTTTTGTACCTCGACGTTGCGCCTTACAGGGCCGCAGCGTTCTCGGTCAGGTAAGCCGCAACGCCTTCCGGCGAAGCGTTCATGCCTTTGTCGCCTTTCTTCCAGTTGGCCGGGCAGACTTCGCCGTGCTCTTCGTGGAATTGCAGCGCGTCGACCAGACGGATCAGCTCTTCCATGTTACGGCCCAGCGGCAGGTCGTTGATGATCTGCGAGCGAACCACGCCTTTGTCGTCGATCAGGAACGCGCCACGGAAAGCCACGCCGCCTTCGGATTCAACGTCGTATGCCTTGGCGATGTCGTGCTTCATGTCGGCAGCCATGGTGTATTTCACCTGGCCGATGCCGCCATTGTTCACTGGAGTGTTGCGCCAGGCGTTGTGGGTGAAGTGCGAGTCGATCGACACAGCGATCACTTCAACGTTGCGCGCCTTGAAGTCAGCCATGCGGTTGTCCAGAGCGATCAGCTCGGACGGGCAGACGAAGGTGAAGTCCAGCGGGTAGAAGAACACCAGGCCGTATTTGCCTTTGATGGCCGAGGACAGGGTGAAGCTGTCAACGATCTCGCCATTGCCGAGTACGGCCGGGACGGTGAAGTCTGGGGCTTGTTTGCCTACGAGTACGCTCATTGATATCTCCTGGTGTAGAAACTTGAAGTTCAGGGTCCGGGCCAGCCTGTCACCCTCAGGCGACAGCCCTGTGACACGAACCCTCTTCGCAAGGGACGACCATCATACACTGCGTGTTTGGCCTGTCCGTAACGGATTTTCCCTGTTCGGTTATCCACTGCGTATTCATGCGGTCAGACGAGCATTTGGAAAATACCGTTCGTCAGTCGCCGGGAAATTGGCTGCGAAGCGTTCCGAAAGCACTTTGACAATCATTCTCGTTAACATTAAGATCCATCGCAATTGAGTCACAACCAGCGACGGTTCTTACTTATGTATGTTTGCCTCTGCACTGGCGTCACCGACGGACAGATCCGCGAAGCGATCTATGAAGGTTGCTGCAGCTACAAAGAAGTTCGCCAGGCCACCGGCGTCGCCAGCCAGTGCGGCAAATGCGCCTGCCTTGCCAAGGAAGTGGTGCGCGAAACCCTGACCAAGCTGCAAACCGCCCAGGCCGCGATCCCTTACCCGGTAGAATTTACTGCTGCGTAAATGCCCCCATTTCAAAGAACCGGACTAGATGTCCGGTTTTTTATGCCTGAAAATCAATTGCTTAGCGTCCAGACGCGGAACACAAACATTCTTATTCCGATTAATTTTCATTTATTATTCAATAACTTAGGTTTGACACTCTTAGTTGTGCGGCTCAAACTCTGCCTTATAGACAGCTAATAAAGGGCAGGACCCCATCATGAAAGGCGACATTACAGTCATCCAGCATCTCAACAAGATCCTCGCCAATGAGCTGGTCGCGATCAATCAGTACTTCCTGCATGCGCGCATGTATGAAGATTGGGGTCTGAACAAGCTCGGCAAGCACGAATACCACGAATCCATCGACGAGATGAAACACGCGGACAAGCTGATCAAGCGCATCCTGTTCCTTGAAGGCCTGCCGAACGTTCAGGACTTGGGCAAGCTGCACATCGGCGAGCACACCCGCGAGATGCTCGAATGCGACCTGCGCATCGAAAAGACCGGCCATGCCGACCTGAAAGCCGCCATCGCCCATTGCGAAACCGTTGGTGACTTCGGCAGCCGTGAACTGCTTGAAGACATTCTCGAGTCGGAAGAAGAACACATCGACTGGCTGGAAACCCAGCTCGGCCTGATCGACAAGATCGGCCTGGAAAACTATCTGCAGTCGCAGATGGGCGAAGAGTGATCTGACCCTCGCAAGATACTAAAAAGCCCCGCCCTCTTTCGAGGTGCGGGGCTTTTTTATCGCCGGGATTTCAGAGGTTGCGAAATCCCTGCAAGAGCGAATCAGGCTTCGGACTTGTTCGCCGCTGCCGCTTCGACAGCCGCCTTGATGGTGCTTTGCAGCGAACCGTCTGCAGCCATCTCGGTCATGATGTCGCTGCCGCCAACCAGCTCACCGCCGACCCACAGTTGCGGGAAAGTCGGCCAGTTGGCGTACTTCGGCAGGTTGGCGCGGATTTCCGGGTTCTGCAGGATGTCCACGTACGCGAACTTTTCACCACAGGCCATCACGGCTTGCGCAGCTTTTGCGGAGAAGCCGCACTGCGGGGCATTCGGCGAGCCTTTCATGTAAAGCAGAATGGTGTTGTTGGCAATCTGCTCTTTAATCGTTTCGATGATATCCATGGAGCACCTCGGCTGAACTTTCCGACTCAGAGGTCGGCACGGTGGCGCATTGTAACGGAATCCCGAGCGCCATGCTCGGTCTCCCCGACAGACCCGCTCAGGCCGCCGCCACGGTCACCGGCACACCGTTCAACGCCGCGTTGCCCGACAGTTCGTCAAGCTGACACTCGTCGGTCAGGTCGTTGGCGCTTGACCCCGGCTGGCCGCTGGCGATCGCCATCTGCACGCCCGGGCGCGCGTGGCCCCAACCGTGCGGCAGGCTGACCACGCCTTTCATCATGTCGAGACTGGCGAGCACTTCCACCTCGATCTGGCCGACCCGCGAACTCACCCGAACCCGTTGGCCATCAGCCAGACCACGGCTGGCCAGGTCATCCGGGTGCATCAGCAACTGATGCCGTGGCTTGCCTTTCACCAGCCGATGAAAATTGTGCATCCACGAATTGTTGCTGCGTACATGGCGGCGACCGATCATCAACAATTCATCGGCTGCCGGCGCCTGCAACGCGGCAAAGCGTGCGAGGTCGGCGAGAATTTCCGGCGGTGCGGCCTGGATACGCTGATTCGGCGTTTTCAGACGTGACGCCAGATTCGGCTTCAGCGCCCCAAGATCAATGCCGTGCGGATGATCGAACAGCGTCGCCAGCGACAACTTGTGCTCGGACGCATCGCCGTAGCGGCCCATGCGCAGGCCCATGTCGATCATCTTCGCCGGCGGCATCGTCGGTTTCAGTTCTTTACCGGTTTTCTCGGCGAAGGCCTTGGCCAGCCCGACGAAGATCTCCCAATCATGCAAAGCCCCCTCGGGCTTGCCGAGGATGGCGCGATTGAAGCGGGTCACGTTACGCACCGCGAACAGGTTGAAAGTGGTGTCGTAGTGGTCGTTTTCCAGCGCCGAGGTCGACGGCAGGATCAGATCGGCATAGCGCGTGGTTTCGTTGATGTACAGGTCGATGCTGAGCATGAAGTCGAGGCCGTCCAGCGCCTGCTCCAACTGCCGGCCGTTGGGTGTCGACAACACCGGGTTGCCGGCCACGGTGATCAGCGCGCGGATCTGCCCCTCGCCCTCCGTGAGCATCTCTTCGGCCAGTGCCGAGACCGGCAACTCGCCGCCGTATTCCGGACGACCGGAAACCCGGCTCTGCCATTTGTTGAAATGCCCGCCCGAGGTCGACGCCACCAGATCCACAGCGGGTTCGGTGCACAGTGCACCGCCAACGCGGTCGAGATTGCCGGTGACCAGATTGATCAACTGCACCACCCAGTGACAGAGGGTGCCGAAGGCCTGGGTCGAGACGCCCATGCGCCCATAGCAGACCGCACTCGGTGCGGCAGCGAAGTCGCGCGCCAGTTGGCGAATCTGTTCGGCAGGCACCGCGCAGAGCGGGCTCATCGCTTCGGCACTAAACGCAGCCACGGCGCTGCGCACCTCGTCGAGGCCATCGACCGGCAAATGGCTGTCGCGGGTCAGGCCTTCGCTGAACAGCGTATTGAGCATGCCGAACAGCAACGCCGCATCGCCGCCCGGGCGGACGAACACGTGCTGATCGGCCATCGCTGCGGTTTCGCTGCGGCGCGGATCGACTACCACCACTTTGCCGCCGCGCGCCTGAATCGCCTTCAGGCGCTTCTCGACGTCCGGCACGGTCATGATGCTGCCGTTGGACGCCAGCGGATTGCCGCCGAGGATCAGCATGAAGTCGGTGTGATCGATGTCCGGAATCGGCAATAGCAAACCGTGGCCATACATCAGATAGCTGCTGAGGTGGTGTGGCAGTTGATCGACCGACGTTGCCGAGTAGCGATTGCGAGTTTTCAGCAACCCCAGGAAGTAATTGCTGTGGGTCATCAGGCCGTAGTTGTGCACGCTCGGATTGCCCTGATACACCGCAACGGCGTTCTGCCCGTGATGTTCCTGAATCGCCGCGAGTTTCTCGGCCACCAGCGCAAACGCCTCGTCCCATTCGATCGGCAGCCATTCGCTGCCGACGCGGCGCATCGGCTGACGCAGGCGATCGGGATCGTTCTGAATATCTTGCAGGGCCACGGCTTTCGGGCAGATATGGCCGCGGCTGAAGGTGTCGAGGGCATCACCCTTGATGGAGGTGATCGCGACGTTGCCATCGGTTTCCGTGGTTTCGATGGTCAGGCCGCAAATGGCTTCGCACAGGTGGCATGCACGGTGGTGAAGAGTCTTGGTCATGGCCAGTCTCTGTCTTGTTCGGGAGCAGGCAATCACGCCCGCGGGAACAAAACTATGGCCCGTGCGCAGAGACGGCGCCAGCGACGTTCGTCTTGTGAATCGACGGTTATCAGGACAGCCGATAAATCGCCGCGATCAGTTCGGCGGCAACTGCGGCGGTGCCGCCAGCTGGATCTCCTGGATGGTTTCTATCTGCTCATGGGCGACGTGCACGCCGGTGAGCTCGCCGATCAACCGCCAGTGCTCATCGAGCCCGGCGCTGATGGTGGCCATGCGATCGATCATGTGCCGACCGGCGGATTTGACCACTTCGTCGTCACTGCGCAGCAACTCGAAAGACATCGAGGTGACGGACGCGGTGAGATGGGTCAGGGAGCGAGCCGTGTGGCCCAGCAGTTCCATTAACAGTTGTTCTTTCGATTCCATGCGGAGGCTTCCTGCGTCGCTCGAAACTTATTTATAACCCAGCACTTTGCTTTAGCAAATGTTTCAGTCTGAACATCCGACCAAGCGAATCGGTGGCGCCGCGTTCGTAAACCGACCAGGACCGCTGCGTTGCCGTCGCGGCGCATTGCCAAGCCCGGCGGCGCCAGTGTACAAAGAGGCTCACCGCTGTACTGAATCCGGCTTCACATGCGTGATCGAAATGCCCGGTCCGCGCTCCGAATCCCGCTGACAAAAGTACCCTATTGGAAAAACGCGACATTTAGTGTCAATATCGCGCCTTCCCCTATTTCGTCGCCCCGTGCGGCTTACGCCGCAGGTCTCGCCCGTTGTTCCGTTAAACAAGGCTTTGAGCATCTGCGGTCTGTAGCAAAAAGGTAGTCAATGATGAGCGCAAGGCACTTTCTCTCCCTGATGGATTGCACGCCCGAAGAGCTGGTCAGCGTGATCCGTCGAGGCGTTGAGCTCAAGGACCTGCGTAACCGCGGCGTACTGTTCGAGCCTCTGAAAAACCGCGTGCTGGGGATGATCTTCGAAAAATCCTCGACCCGCACCCGGATCTCCTTCGAGGCCGGCATGATCCAGCTCGGCGGCCAGGCAATCTTCCTGTCCCCGCGCGATACCCAACTGGGCCGTGGCGAGCCGATCAGCGATTGCGCCATTGTCATGTCGAGCATGCTCGATGCGGTGATGATCCGCACCTTCGCCCACAGCACCCTCACCGAATTCGCCGCCAACTCGCGGGTGCCGGTGATCAACGGCCTGTCCGATGATCTGCACCCTTGCCAGTTGCTCGCCGACATGCAGACCTTCCTCGAACACCGTGGCTCGATCCAGGGCAAGACCGTGGCCTGGATCGGTGACGGCAACAACATGTGCAACAGCTATATAGAAGCGGCGATCCAGTTCGACTTCCAGTTGCGCGTTGCCTGCCCGGAAGGCTACGAGCCGAACCCGGAATTCGTCGCCCAGGCTGGTGATCGCGTGACCATCGTCCGCGATCCGCAAGACGCCGTGCGTGGCGCGCATCTGGTCAGCACCGACGTCTGGACTTCGATGGGCCAGGAAGAGGAAACTGCCAAGCGCCTCAAGCTGTTCGCGCCGTTCCAGGTCAACCGTGCCCTGCTCGACCTCGCTGCCGAGGACGTGCTGTTCATGCACTGCCTGCCGGCGCACCGTGGCGAAGAAATCAGTCTCGACCTGCTCGATGACCCGCGCTCCGTCGCCTGGGATCAGGCAGAAAACCGTCTCCACGCACAGAAGGCCCTGCTCGAGTTCCTCGTCGAACCGGCATATCACCACGCATGAGCCATGAATTACTGCTGAACCTGCGCAACCTCGCTTGCGGCTATCAAGATCAACGCGTAGTGCAGAACCTCAATCTGCACCTCAACGCCGGCGACATCGGCTGCCTGCTCGGCTCGTCCGGCTGCGGCAAGACCACCACCCTGCGCGCCATCGCCGGTTTCGAACCGGTGCACGAAGGCGAAATCACCCTCGGTGGCGAAACCCTCTCCAGCGCCGGTTTCACCCTGGCGCCGGAGAAACGCCGGATCGGCATGGTGTTTCAGGATTACGCGCTGTTCCCGCACCTGAGCGTGGCCGACAACATCGCTTTCGGCATTCGCAAGCACCCTAACAAGGCGCGCGTGGTCGAAGAGCTGCTGGAACTGGTCAACCTGAAAAACCTCGGCAAGCGCTTCCCCCACGAGCTGTCCGGCGGCCAGCAACAGCGGGTCGCCCTCGCCCGCGCCCTGGCGCCGGAACCGCAGCTGTTGCTGCTCGACGAGCCGTTCTCCAACCTCGATGGCGAACTGCGCCGCAAGCTCAGCCATGAGGTACGCGACATCCTCAAGGCCCGTGGTACCAGTGCGATTCTGGTCACCCACGATCAGGAAGAAGCCTTCGCCGTCAGCGATCACGTTGGCGTGTTCAAGGAAGGTCGGCTGGAACAGTGGGACACGCCCTACAACCTCTACCACGAACCGGCGACGCCGTATGTCGCCAGTTTCATCGGTCAGGGTTACTTCATTCGCGGTCAGCTCGTCACCCCGGAATCGGTGCAGACCGAGCTGGGTGAACTGCGCGGCAATCGCGCCTACACCTGGCCGATTGGCGGTGCGGTGGATGTGCTGTTGCGTCCGGATGACATTGTTTATGCACCGGACAGCGCATTGCAGGCGCAGATTGTCGGCAAGACATTCCTCGGCGCGGCGACCTTGTATCGCCTGCAACTGCCGACCGGTGCACAACTGGAATCGATCTTTCCGAGCCATGCCGATCATCTGGTTGGCGCCCAGGTCGGGATTCGCGTAGCGGCGGATCACCTGGTGCTGTTCCAGGCTTCGGGGAGCACTGCGGCACAGATCCCGGCGGTGGAAAACGGCGTCCGTCGATTCAGCACCAGCCTTTGATCCGCACTGGATAAAAATTGTGGGAGCGAGCCTGCTCGCGAATGCGGTGTTTCAGTCGCCGAAGATGTTGACTGAAAGAGCGCTTTCGCGAGCAGGCTCGTTCCCACAGTTGGTATTGCCTCAGCCTAAAAACAGGGTACCGCTGGCCACCAGCGTCGCATTGCCGCCAATCTTCACCCGCTCACCTTCCAGCCGACAGAACAACTCCCCGCCCCGCGCCGAGCGCTGGCACGCGGTCAGGTTCGATTTGCCCAGACGTTTGGCCCAGTACGGAATCAGGCTGCAATGGGTCGAGCCGGTCACCGGGTCTTCGTTGATACCGATCGCCGGGGCGAAATAGCGCGAGACGAAGTCATGCTGGTTGCCGCGCGCAGTGACAATCGCCCCCAGCCACGGCAGTTTCGCCAGCGCCGCCATGTCCGGTTTACAGTCGAGCACCGCCTGTTCCGAGTCCAGCACGACGAACAGTTCGTTGGAGCCGAGAACGTCGACAGCCTCAACGCCGAGCGCCCGCTCGACATCCAGCGTCACGCCGATTTCCGACGGCACGATGGTCGGAAAATCCAGCCACAAGCGGTCGCCTTCGCGGCTGACACTCAGCGGCCCGGACTTGCAGGTGAAGTCGATGCGCTCGGCACTTTCCTTATAGATTTCGAACAGTACAAACGCGCTGGCCAGGGTCGCATGCCCGCACAGCGGCACTTCGGTGGTCGGGGTGAACCAGCGGATATGCCAGGCCTGGCCTTCGCGCACCAGAAACGCAGTCTCCGCCAGGTTGTGTTCGGCGGCGATCTTCTGCATCAAGTCATCGGCCAGCCAGCTGTCGAGCCGATAGACCATCGCCGGGTTGCCACTGAACGGCCGATCACTGAACGCGTCGACCTGATGAAACGCAAGCTGCATGATTTTCTCCCTGAGTTGGTCGACCGAGCATGCAACGGCGGCCCGGATCAGTGCCAGTGACAGAAGCGCAATTTTTTCTTCATACAGCCGGCGCGCATTTTAAGCCCGGCCGATATCGGCGAACTGCGCCTGGGTGTGCTCGGCCAGCACCGCCGGCGCCAATTCCACTTCCAGTCCTCGCCGCCCGGCACTCACATAGATAGTCGCGAACCCCTGAGCGGAATTGTCGATGAAGGTGCGCAGGCGTTTCTTCTGCCCGAGCGGGCTGATGCCGCCCAACAGGTAGCCGGTGGAGCGTTGCGCGGCAGCGGGATCAGCCATTTCGGCTTTCTTCACTCCGGCGGCATGGGCCAGGCCCTTGAGGTCGAGCGTTCCGACGACCGGCACCACAGCCACCAGCAGTTCGCCTTTTTCACTGGCGGCCAGCAGGGTTTTGAACACTTGCGCCGGTGCGAGCCTGAGCTTCTCCGCCGCCTCCAGCCCATAGGACGCGGCCTTCGGATCATGTTCGTAACTGTGCACGCGATGTTCGGCACGAACTTTTTTCAACAAGTCCAACGCAGGGGTCATGGCAGCTCCGGGTTCGGCAATCTTTGAAAAACCTGCGGCGGATTCTAGGTCATCGTTGGGCAAAAGGCTCTATTCCAAGCCGCGAATCCCGTGGCCTCGCGCTGCATTCAAGCCGTTCGCGCCGCTGATCATTCACACGGCGAATAGTTTTATTGTGACCGACGGTTCACTTTCGACCTTTGACAGGTTTGTTTCTTGTCTATATTTTTTCGAATCTGAATAATGTAAGAATCATGCTCCGCGCTGTACCCAGCAGTAACCCGGGAACCGAATGGGGATTCCGACCCGGTGAAGATCGCGCCCTGCTCCGTTGGCAAGGCGCTACACAAGAAAAAGAACCGAGGTTTTCAATGACAGCTGCTTTACCGCAACCATCGCTTTCCGGCCAATGCATGGCCGAATTCCTGGGCACCGCCCTTCTGATCTTCTTCGGCACCGGTTGTGTCGCCGCGCTCAAAGTCGCGGGCGCCAGCTTCGGCCTGTGGGAGATCAGCATCATCTGGGGTGTCGGCGTGAGCATGGCGATCTACCTCACCGCCGGGGTTTCCGGCGCGCACCTGAACCCGGCCGTGAGCATTGCTCTGGCAATCTTCGCTGACTTCGAAAAGCGCAAACTGCCGTTCTACATCATTTCGCAGATCGCCGGCGCCTTCTGCGGCGCATTGCTGGTCTACACGCTCTACAGCAATCTGTTCTTCGATTACGAACAAACCCATCAGATGGTTCGTGGCTCGGCTGCCAGCCTGGAATTGGCCTCGGTGTTCTCGACCTACCCGAACCCAGCGCTGTCGACGGCCCAGGCATTTCTGGTCGAGATGATCATCACCGCGATCCTGATGGGCGTGATCATGGCCCTGACCGATGACAACAACGGCCTGCCACGCGGCCCGATGGCGCCGCTGCTGATCGGTTTGCTGATTGCCGTGATCGGCAGTGCGATGGGTCCGCTGACCGGTTTCGCGATGAACCCTGCGCGTGACTTCGGTCCGAAACTGATGACTTTCTTTACCGGTTGGGGTGAAATTTCCTTCACTGGCGGCCGAGATATTCCGTATTTCCTGATTCCGATTTTTGCACCGATTGTCGGTGCCTGCCTCGGCGCTGCCGGGTATCGCGGGCTGATTGCCCGTCACCTGACCGGCGCCACACCTGCTACAAAGGATGCAGAACCGGCCATTGACGGCAAACCAAGAACTTCTTGAAACAGTCGGCGCCGGCTCCTGCCCATCCGAGCCGGCGCCACGGCCCACTCTCGTTTTTTTCGTCCAAGGCAATCGACATGACCGACATTCAGAACAAGAACTACATCATTGCCCTTGATCAGGGTACGACCAGCTCGCGCGCGATCATCTTCGACCGCGACGCGAACGTGGTCTGCACCGCGCAGCGCGAATTCGTTCAGCATTACCCGCAAGCCGGTTGGGTCGAGCACGACCCGATGGAAATTTTCGCCACCCAGAGCGCGGTGATGGTTGAAGCGCTGGCCCAGGCCGGCCTGCATCATGACCAGGTCGCCGCCATCGGTATCACCAACCAGCGTGAAACCACTGTGGTCTGGGACAAGACCACTGGCCGTCCGATCTACAACGCGATCGTCTGGCAGTGCCGCCGCAGCACCGAGATCTGCCAGCAGCTCAAGCGCGATGGCCACGAAGACTACATCCGCGACACCACCGGCCTGGTCACCGACCCGTACTTCTCCGGCACCAAACTGAAGTGGATCCTCGACAATGTCGAAGGCAGCCGCGAGCGTGCGCGCAACGGCGAACTGCTGTTCGGCACCGTCGATAGCTGGTTGATCTGGAAATTCACCGGCGGCAAGGTGCACGTCACCGACTACACCAACGCCTCGCGCACCATGCTCTTCAACATTCACTCGCTGGAGTGGGATTCGAAGATGCTGGAGATCCTCGACATCCCCCGCGAGATGCTCCCGGAAGTCAAAGCTTCCTCGGAAATCTACGGTCGCACCAAGAGCGGCATCGCCATCGGCGGTATCGCCGGCGACCAGCAGGCAGCACTGTTCGGCCAGATGTGCGTGGAGCCGGGCCAGGCGAAAAACACCTACGGCACCGGTTGCTTCCTGCTGATGAACACCGGCGACAAAGCAGTGAAATCCCAGCATGGCATGCTCACCACCATCGCCTGCGGCCCGCGCGGCGAAGTTGCCTACGCACTCGAAGGTGCCGTGTTCAACGGCGGTTCGACCGTGCAATGGCTGCGCGATGAACTGAAAATCGTCAACGACGCCCACGACACCGAATACTTTGCCAACAAGGTCAAGGACAGCAACGGCGTGTATCTGGTGCCGGCGTTTACCGGTCTCGGCGCACCGTACTGGGACCCGTATGCCCGTGGCGCGCTGTTCGGCCTGACGCGCGGCGTACGCGTCGATCACATCATCCGCGCCGCGCTGGAATCGATCGCCTACCAGACCCGCGACGTACTCGACGCCATGCAACAGGATTCCGGCGAACGCCTCAAAGCCCTGCGCGTGGACGGCGGCGCGGTGGCGAACAACTTCCTCATGCAGTTCCAGGCCGACATCCTCGGCACCCAGGTCGAACGCCCGCAAATGCGCGAAACCACCGCACTCGGCGCGGCTTATCTGGCCGGTCTGGCCTGCGGTTTCTGGGGCAGCCTGGAAGAATTGCGCGGCAAGGCAGTGATCGAGCGCGAGTTCGAACCGAGCCTGGACGAAACCGAGAAAGAGAAACTCTACAAAGGCTGGAAAAAAGCCGTCAGCCGCACCCGTGACTGGGCGCGTGAGGACGCTGAATAAGCCAGCCTTGAGTTACACATAGGTATCTAACTGGTCGGGAGCGGATTCCTGCGGCATCATGGGCAAATTTTGCACGGCAGCCCAAAGGAAGCCCCATGAATCTGCCTCCCCGTCAGCAGCAAATCCTTGAGCTGGTCCGCGAACGCGGCTATGTGAGCATCGAGGAGATGGCCACACTGTTCGTTGTCACCCCGCAAACCATCCGCCGCGACATCAATCAGCTCGCGGAAGCCAATCTGCTGCGTCGCTACCACGGTGGCGCCGCGTACGATTCCAGTGTCGAAAACACCGCGTATGCGATGCGCGCCGATCAGATGCGCGACGAAAAACAACGCATCGGCGAAGCCATCGCCGCACAGATCCCCGATCACGCCTCGCTGTTCATCAATATCGGTACCACCACCGAATCGATCGCCCGCGCCCTGCTCAATCACAGTCACCTGAAAATCATCACCAACAACCTGCACGTCGCCTCGATGCTCAGCGCCAAGGATGATTTCGATGTGCTGCTGACCGGCGGCAATGTAAGGCGGGACGGCGGTGTGGTCGGTCAGGCGAGTGTGGATTTCATCAATCAGTTCAAGGTCGATTTCGCCTTGGTCGGGATCAGCGGGATCGATGAGGACGGCAGCCTGCTCGACTTCGATTATCAGGAAGTACGGGTCAGCCAGGCGATCATTGCCAATGCGCGGCAGGTGATTCTGGCGGCGGACTCGAGCAAGTTCGGGCGTAACGCGATGATTCGACTGGGGCCGATCAGCCTGATCGATTGCCTGGTCACCGATCAGCAGCCGGTACCGGCGCTGGCGCAGTTGTTGAGTCAGCACAAGATTCGGCTGGAAGTCGTTTAACGCTTCCAGGCATCAAAAGATCGCAGCCTTCGGCAGCTCCTACATCTGGAATGCATTCCTCCTGTAGGAGCTGCCGAAGGCTGCGATCTTTTGCTTTTAATGTTCGGATATTTTCCTTTCTAGGCCCTTCGATGAGTTTTTTCAATCGAACGCGACTGGCTGCGCGCGTGTTTATGGGCTACCATTTTCGCAAATGAACATTAATGTTCGATTTCCAAGACATAAAATCAAAAGAACCGAGGCCAGCCGATGTCCACCTCTACCTTGCGTACGCCCCCTCTCTCCGAGATCTATGATGTTGCCGTGATTGGCGGCGGGATCAATGGCGTGGGGATCGCAGCGGATGCCGCCGGTCGCGGTCTTTCGGTGTTCCTTTGCGAAAAAGACGACCTGGCCAGCCACACCTCGTCGGCCAGCAGCAAGCTGATCCACGGTGGCCTGCGCTATCTGGAGCATTACGAATTCCGTCTGGTGCGCGAAGCGCTGGCCGAGCGCGAAGTGCTGCTGGCGAAAGCGCCGCACATCGTCAAACCGATGCGTTTCGTCCTGCCGCACCGCCCGCACCTGCGTCCAGCGTGGATGATTCGTGCCGGCCTGTTCCTTTACGACAACCTCGGCAAGCGCGAAAAATTGCCGGGTTCGAAAAGCCTGAAGTTCGGCGCCGACAGCGCGCTGAAAAGCGAAATCAAGAAAGGCTTCGAATACTCCGACTGCTGGGTCGATGACGCCCGCCTCGTGGTCCTGAACGCTATGGCCGCCCGCGAAAAAGGCGCCCACATTCATACCCAGACCCGCTGCGTCAGTGCACGCCGCACCAAAGGTTTGTGGCATCTGCATCTGGAGCGCGCCGACGGCAGCCTGTTTTCGATCACCGCCAAAGCACTGGTCAACGCCGCCGGTCCGTGGGTGGCGAAGTTCATTCGTGACGACCTGAAGATGGAATCGCCGTATGGCATCCGTCTGATCCAGGGCAGCCACATCATCGTGCCGAAACTGTACGAAGGCGAGCATGCGCACATTCTGCAAAACGAAGATCAGCGCATCGTTTTCACCATTCCGTACCTGAACCACTTCACCCTGATCGGCACCACCGACCGCGAGTACACCGGCGACCCGGCGAAAGTGGCGATCACCGAAGGCGAAACCGATTACGTGCTGAAAGTGGTCAACGCCCACTTCAAGAAGCAGCTCAGCCGCGAAGACATCCTGCACAGTTACTCGGGCGTTCGGCCCCTGTGCAACGACGAATCCGACAACCCGTCGGCAGTGACCCGCGATTACACCCTTGCGCTGTCGGGCAGTACAGAAGAAGCGCCGCTGCTGTCGGTGTTCGGTGGCAAGCTGACCACTTACCGCAAACTCGCCGAGTCGGCGATGGCGCAGTTGATGCCGTTCTTCACCCAGATGCGCCCAAGCTGGACCGCGACCGCCACCCTGCCCGGTGGCGAAGACATGACCACGCCAGAGGCGCTGAGCGCGCGAATTCGTGACAAGTTCGATTTCGTCCCGACTGAAATCGCCCGGCGCTGGGCCGTCACCTACGGCAGCCGCACCTGGCGCATGCTCGAAGGCGTGGAAAGCCTGGCCGACATGGGTGAGCACATCGGAGGCGGGCTCTACACCCGCGAAGTCGATTACCTGTGCAGCGAAGAATGGGCGACCACGGCGCATGACATCCTGTGGCGCCGCACCAAGCTAGGCTTGTTCACCACAGCGCAGGAGCAGCAGAAGCTCGCGACGTATCTGGGCAAGGTTGAGCAGAACCGGAAGATCGAGGCGGCTTGATCTCACCGTTCAAACGAAAGCCCCTGCATCGAGAGATTCAGGGGCTTTTTGTTATGTGGACTTTGTTGAACCTGATTGGGGCAGTAAGATCTTTTCCCCCTCACCCCAGCCCTCTCCCCCAAGGGGTAGAGGGGGAAAGGGAGCCGATCTCCGTGGGTTGCAAAGTCCGAGGTCGACTCGGTATCTCGCGTCGCCGTAACTCGACCATCCACCGCAGTCAGTCCCCTCTCCCTCCGGGAGAGGGTTAGGGTGAGGGGCTTTTGATCGTTCGGTTTTCCGAACGCGACTCCACGGTCGATTCGGTTAACCGGATCACATCCTCGACGAACTACCGCCATAAAACTTTAATAACGTTATAAAACAAATGGTTAACCGTTTGTGACTGGTCTGGCACGAGTCATGCTCTACACTCTCTCGACGAATGCCTGCTGTGCCGACACTTCAGGAGCCGTCAGGCATTCGAAGCACAAAAAGGGCCGACAAACTGGCTCCATAAAAAAAACAATGTCGAGGAAAATTTGATGCGCATCGTTCCCCATATCCTGGGCGCAGCCATTGCTGCCGCTCTGATCAGCACGCCAGTTTTCGCCGCCGAACTCACCGGCACCCTGAAGAAGATCAAAGAGTCCGGTGTCATCACCC
Organism: Pseudomonas sp. Sample_20; assembly: GCF_004307585.1. Lineage (NCBI taxonomy): Bacteria > Pseudomonadati > Pseudomonadota > Gammaproteobacteria > Pseudomonadales > Pseudomonadaceae > Pseudomonas > Pseudomonas sp. Sample_20. Next base: position 72,364 of record NZ_RCOA01000024.1, read on the forward strand.
TGGGCCACCGTGACGCCTCCATTCCGTTCTCCTACATCGCTGATGCATCCGGCAAGCCGGTCGGCTACTCGCACGACATCCAGCTGGCAATCGTCGAAGCGATCAAGAAAGACCTCGACCTGCCGAACCTGCAAGTCAAATACAACCTCGTTACCTCGCAGACCCGTATCCCGCTGGTGCAGAACGGCACCGTGGACGTCGAGTGCGGTTCGACCACCAACAACGTCGAGCGTCAGCAGCAGGTCGACTTCTCCGTCGGCATCTTCGAAATCGGTACCCGTCTGCTGTCCAAGAAAGACTCCAAGTACAAGGATTTCGACGATCTGAAAGGCAAGAACGTCGTAACCACCGCCGGCACCACCTCCGAGCGCATCCTCAAGGCGATGAACGCCGACAAGCAGATGGGCATGAACGTCATCTCCGCCAAAGACCACGGCGAGTCCTTCCAGATGCTGGAATCGGGCCGTGCCGTTGCGTTCATGATGGATGACGCGCTGCTGGCCGGCGAAGCCGCCAAGGCCAAGAAAGCCGCCGATTGGGAAGTGACCGGCACGCCACAGTCGTACGAAATCTACGGCTGCATGATGCGCAAAGGCGACGAGCCGTTCAAAAAGGCTGTGGATGACGCGATCAAGGCCACCTACGCTTCGGGCGAAATCAACAAGATCTACGAGAAGTGGTTCATGCAGCCGATTCCGCCAAAAGGCCTGAACCTGAACTTCCCGATGAGCGACGAGCTCAAGACCCTGATCGCCAATCCGACCGACAAAGCGGCTGACGACAAGAAGTCCTGATTTTCTGTCTAACCTTATCCCCTGAGGAGGCGCCTGCCTTTTCAGGGGATGGTCACTCCCTGCTGGCATTTTTCTGGAAACACTCGAACCGGTGGCTGTCGAGCCGATCGCGTGTGCCCGGTCTTTGAAAAAAGACTGGGGAGGGAACGGAGTTCCCCAGGCGGGCACTTGTACATCGATCGAATCGAGGGGAGACCCTAATGAATTACAACTGGGACTGGGGCGTGTTCTTCAAGTCCACCGGCGTGGGCAGCGAGACCTATCTCGACTGGTTCATCTCCGGTCTGGGCTGGACCATCGCCATCGCCGTCGTGGCGTGGATCATCGCCCTGCTGCTCGGCTCGCTGCTGGGCATCATGCGCACCGTGCCGAACCGCATCGTATCGGGCATCGCGACCTGCTACGTCGAGCTGTTCCGTAACGTGCCGCTGCTGGTGCAGCTGTTCATCTGGTACTTTCTGGTGCCCGATCTGCTGCCGCCGGATCTGCAGGAGTGGTACAAGCAGGACCTCAACCCGACCACTTCGGCCTACCTCAGCGTTGTCGTCTGCCTCGGTCTGTTCACCGCCGCCCGTGTCTGCGAGCAAGTGCGCACCGGTATCCAGGCACTGCCTCGTGGCCAGGAATCCGCCGCCCGCGCGATGGGTTTCAAACTGCCGCAGATCTACTGGAACGTGCTGCTGCCCCAGGCCTACCGGATCATCATTCCGCCGCTCACCTCGGAATTCCTCAACGTGTTCAAGAACTCCTCCGTGGCGTCCCTGATCGGTTTGATGGAATTGCTGGCGCAGACCAAACAGACCGCCGAGTTCTCGGCCAACCTGTTCGAAGCGTTCACCCTGGCAACCCTGATCTATTTCACCCTCAACATGAGCCTGATGCTGCTGATGCGCCTGGTCGAGAAAAAAGTCGCGGTGCCCGGCCTGATCTCCGTGGGGGGTAAATAATGGAATTCGATTTCAGTGGCATCGTCCCGGCCATTCCTGGTTTGTGGAACGGTATGGTGATGACTCTCAAGCTGATGGCCATGGGCGTGATCGGCGGGATGATTCTCGGCACGATCCTCGCGCAGTGCCGTTTGTCGCACAACAAGCTGCTGTCGAGCATCGCTGGCGCCTACGTCAACTATTTCCGCTCGATTCCGCTGCTGCTGGTGATCACCTGGTTCTACCTGGCGGTGCCGTTCGTGCTGCGCT